>VGYV01000923.1 GCA_016872855.1 Planctomycetota bacterium | reverse complement strand
GAGCTTCGCGTCGGCCCAGTGGCACAGGATGGCGGCGTCGGCGCCCCCGCGGGTGCGGGTGGCGAGGACGATCTCCCTGGCCGAGCGGAGGTTGTCCACCACGAGCGTCCGCGGGCCGTCCGTGGCCTTCATGTAGCCGCTCTGCGCGCGGCACGCGCCGTCCACGTAGACCTCGAAGCAGACCTGTTGGCCGCGCGCCGCGCCGTAGCGCTCGATGTTCTTCGCCACCTCGGGGGCCACGCCGACCTCGGCGGAGAAGGCGTCGAAGCCCGCCCCCTCGATGTTATAGGCGGTTCTGTGGGCGGGGCTGACCCATAGGCCGTGCTCGTAGGCCCTCTCGCCAATCGCCGGCTTCCGCTTGCCGCCGTCGCGGGCGCCCATCCTGGGACCGCCCTCGCCCTTCTTGGAGCCGGATTCGTGGGCCTTGCCGTGCTTTGCCCATGAGAGGTTGTCGAGCAGCACGGCCTCGCCCGCCGGCATCGCCTGCGGCGGCTTGTATTCGGCCACGCTATAGACACGGAAAGCGAGCTTCTCGGCGACCGCGCCGCCCGCCGCCGTCAGCGTCACCTCGGCCTCCGCTGAGCCGGGCGGGAGCTTCACGGGGCCGGCCGTGAACTTCACGAACGCCGCCTTCCCCGCGGCCAGCTTGCCCGAGGCCGGCTCGACCTTCAGCCACCGCTCCGCGCTGGCGAACCGGAACCCCTGTGCGCCGTCCGTGTTGTTGACGAGCTTGAAGGTCACGCTGTCGGCTTGGCCGGCCACGACGTTCAGCACCGCCCGCTCCGCGAGCAACTCCACAGGCTTTCCCACCTTGGCGGTGATCTTCACCGGGTACTGGGTGCCGCTCGCAACGTCGGTTAAGGTCAGTGTGCCCACGACGGTTTCGCCGGCCTTCAGGCCGGAACCGTCCAGCGCGACTGTGAGCTCCTGCTGTCCTGGTGGCGCCTTTCCCTCGGGCTTCTCGGGCCTGATCCAGGCATCGGAGCCGGCGGCCCGCCAGGCCCGCGGCTGATTCGTCCAGTTCCGCAGGGTGACGCTTGCCGTCGCCTTGCCCAGGGCAGGCACCAGGATGCCGTCGCCGGTGAAAACCGTTTGCTCCTTGCCCTGGAAGAAGTTCTTGATCTCCACGGCGCCGAGGGCCATGACATTGACATCGAGGCCAACCTGCTCGGCGGCCTTGGCCGCGGCGGCGTAGAGACGCCGCGAGCGGGCACGCCAGTCGCCCGTGTAGTCCATCAGGTCAATCCCGCAGGCCCCGCCGGGGATGTAGAGGGTCTCGCGGACGTGGCGGTCGAGGACGGCCCTCACCTGCTCGGGCAGGCCATCCTTGAGGACGCCCCGCTCGAGGCACTGTTCGAGGAAGATGCGCGCCTCGGCCTCCTGGATGCCCTCGAGCATGGTCTCGTGGCGGGCGGAGGACTCCGCTCCGTCCTTGCCGGGCCAGAGGGTCTGGACGCAGGAGCGGCCGACGAGATACCACTCGCGCCCCCTGAAGCCATCGAACCAGGTGGTGTCGAAGTAGTCGGCGCCCATGCGCCCGATGCCGTTGAAGCCGGCGTAGAGCGCCCGGTCGCACATCACGCGGTGGGTGAAGGGGGTGCTGGTGCCCTCGACGCAGATGACCGAGCCGTAGGCCCGCGGCATCAGGAGGTGGATGAAGGGGTTCTTCCAGCCGCACGAGGAGCGGTCGAGGATGTCGCTGCCATAGGCCCGCGCCGTTGCGCGAAAGGTCTCGTCGGGCTGGCGCGCGTGCGACCCGGCGCACCAGTGGACCCCTGGCGCGAACTCCCGCAGGATCGTGATCAGCTCAGGGTCGGCGATGTTGTCGAACACGTGGCCCCAGTAGACCGAGCGCTCCATCCCCCGCGCCTTCATGTGCTCCAGGAGCGCCGTGGCGAACGCCTGCCAGAGCGGTCGGCGCACCGCGGCGTCCTGGCCCGGCCCTACGTCCACCTGCTCCTCCTTGCCCGTCGCCTCGTCGAGGAGCTTCACGTGGTTCGACGGGGCCGAGACGCCGTGCATGACGAGGAAGCAGATGACGCGCGGCACGCCCCAGTGCTTCACCGCGAGGTCGAGGTAGCGGTCCATCGTTGCGAGGTCGAAGCGCAGGTCCCCACGCTTGTCGCGAATCCACCTGATGGGCGAGTCCTCGCGGTTCCCAAGCTCGCTGTTCAGGAGCACCGGCACGAAGAGCCAGTCGGCCCCAAGCCGGGCCAGTTGTCGGAAAGATAGCTCCATCAGCTTGAAATGCTCGTCCGACCAGAGCTGCGCCCCGTAGTGCTTGGCGATGGCGTAGGGGGATTGCTCTGACTCGACGATGGTCTGGAACGCCAGCGGGTCCGGCACGCGCCAGGGGGCCACCTCGGCCTCAAGCGGCACGGTCATCGGGTTCACGTCGTCGGCGGTCACCGTGATTGTGCCCGTGTAGAGGCCCGGAGCGGCCTCCGGCGGCACGCGGAGATACACCCATAGTGACTGGCAGGTGTCGGCAGGCACCCTCTCGGGCCACGTAGCGGAGATGTGGTCGAAGAACTTGAAGCGGTCGTAGACCTCCATGACCTTGGGCGCGATCTCGTGCCGTGGCTTGTTGGGCAGGCCCTCGTAGATGCGATAGCGGACCGCGGCCACCTCGCCCGTGGCCGCCAGGCGGGGTTCCTTAGGGTTGAATCGCAGGTCGAGCGAGCGATCGTGGCCCAGGAACTCCAGCGCC
>VGYV01000922.1 GCA_016872855.1 Planctomycetota bacterium | reverse complement strand
CAGAGGGTAGCCACGGGCGTAAGCCCGTGGATCGGGGGCGCCCCCACGGCCCAGCCCCCGCAGGGGGCGGCAGAAGCTCTGGGGGCGCAGACGTAACTCAAGCTTCTGCCGCCCCTTACGGGGCTAGGATGAGGGGGACCTGCCTCCCACGGGCTTACGCCCGTGGCTACCCTCTGCCGCCCGCCGTGCGGCGGGCTGAGAAGCCCTCGGCGCCGTAACTTCACGCCATTCGTGCCTGGCACAGCAAGGAAACGCGAGTCCCTGATATGCCAGTGCTTATGGTTCCTCATGTCATTTTGCGGGTGCGGTGCCAGGCACAGCACGAAGACGCAAGCTACTGAACGCCAAGTGCTTGCGGCGTCGAACGTCATTTCGGTGGCGCTAGCTTTGCTGCTGCGGTGGTCGGGGCGAGAAGCATCGGGACGAGAGGGAAAGCACATGATCCACACGGTCTCAGTCGCAGTGGTCTGTCTGCTCGCGTTCGCGGTGGCGTTGCGGGCGGGCGAGCCGCGGGTGGTGGCACCCGATGTGACGAAGCTGTTGATGCTCGACACGCGGGTGGTCGAGCAGGCGGCGAACGCGCGGCTTGTGCTCGGCTCGCCGGTGAAGCACGAGCGCAATCCGCTGCTGCCATCCGACCAGCCGTGGGAGAATGCGACGAATAACTACTACCCAAACGTGCTGTGGGACGCCGAGGAGCGCCTGTGGAAGCTGTGGTACAAGGACGTGCTGGCGGATAAGGATGCCATCGCCAAGATGGACGGGCCGAGCACAGTCCACGACGTCGGCTGGTATCTGCTCTATGCAACCTCGAAGGACGGTGTGGCGTGGCAGAAGCCGGCGCTGGGGTTGCACAAGTTCGCGGGGAGCGGGGCGAACAACGCGGTGGCTCGCGATTGCCCCAACGTCGGGGTGTTCAAGGATGCGCGCGATCCCGACCCGGCTCGGCGTTACAAGATGGTCCACGACGTCGGCCTCGGCAAGCCGCGGGTGCGGTTCAGTCCCGATGGCATCCACTGGAGCGCCGCCCAGGAGGTCAATGGCTTCGGCGAGCGGCAGGGCGACACGCACAACAACGCCTTCTTCGACACGCGGCTCGGCAAGTACCTCTGGTTCACCAAGCTTTACCTGGGCGAGCGGCTGGTCACGCGGCTGGAGAGCGAGGATTTCGTGAACTGGACGAGCAGCGGGCCCGTGCTGCGCAGCACGCTCGACGAGGGCCGCGCGCACCAGACCTATGCCCTCACCGTTTTTCCCTACGCCAGCATCTGGCTTAGCTACCTGATGATGTATCACGTGGGCACGGACCGCACGGTAGACTGTGAGCTGGCGTGGAGCCCCGATTCGATTCAGTGGCGGCGGGTGCAGCCGGGCAAGGTGTTCCTGCCACTGGGGGCGAAGGGGAGCTACGACGGCGGGTGCACCTACGCTCAAGCTGGCCCGCCAGTCGTGCAGGACGGGCAGCTCTTCATCTACTACGGCGGCAGCCCCACGGTGCATCTGGGCTGGAAGCGCTCCGCCAGCCTGTGCCTTGCGCGGTTGCGCGAGGATGGCTTCGCATACTACGGTGCGGAGGACGCCACGAAGCCTGCTGTAGTCACGACTGCGTCGCTCAAGCCGGTGAAGCCGCCGCTGCGCGTGGTGGCCGACGGCGTGGTGGGCACGGAGGAGTTGGCGGAGAAGGACGGCGCGGTGCGACTGCGGCTCACGCTCCAGCCGGGCGCTAAGCTTTACGCAATCCAGGGCGCGACGCTCGTCAACACCGCGTTGCCGGCACCGAGGGTCGAGCCGCTGCCCCGCGTGCCCGTGCGCAAGGACCCGGCGGTGGTCAGCTTTGACCGCGACGCAGAGGGCTGGAAGGGCGTGGACGCAATCGAGCACCGCAAGGAGGGCTACGTGAGCATCTCGCGTGCGGGGGTCTTGCGCCCAATCGCGCACGGCACGCCACTCGAGGGGGACTGGCCGACGCTGCTCGGGGGCGACGAGGTGACGATTTCGGCGCGCGTCCGCGCCCCGAAGCCGGGCGGCGCCGTGCGCATTGAGCTCTTCGCCCGCGACATCGCGCAGTGGACGCTTGAGAAGCTCCCGCCCTTCGCCGCGGACTGGCAGACGGTCCGCACCACGCTCCGCTACGACTGGACGGATGAGCAGGCGCGCGCCGCCGGCTGGGTGCCCTCGCCCATCGGCTTTTCCTGGCGCGAAACGGTCCGCCACGCGGGGCGGCTGGTCATCATGGCCGCCCAATCCGGCGCCCAGGACCGCTTCGACCTGGATGAGGTTCGGCTGGAGCCTCGGTAGGGACTCGTGCAGGGGGCGAAGCCAGGAGAAAGGCTTTGGGAGCCTCGGCTGCCCCCAGAGGCTCACCTGCTATTGCGCACAGGGGCGCTGCGGGGCCAGGCACATCAAGGAGACGCAGCTCTGCAGAAGACATGCTCTTATGGCATGCCACGTCGTTTCGGCCCCGCTGGCCGCTGGAGGGGGGAGGGTAGGAGAATGCTGGACATTCCACCAGAGACAAGGAGCAAAGCGGACCAAGGCCTCGCGCCGCGGCGGGCGTTCATCAGGCTGCCGATGCAGGAGCGACGACGCATTCCCGCCGAGCAGGCCGAGCGGATGGCCGAGCAGGGAAAAGTTACGGCCTGGCACCAGCCCGCGGAAGCCGGGAAGCTAGGGAAGCTAGGGAGGCTAGGCACATTTTGTGCCCAAGGTGGCG
>VGYV01000921.1 GCA_016872855.1 Planctomycetota bacterium | reverse complement strand
AGGTCTGGTCACTTCTTCGCCACCTCTCCCCCCGGTCGATCAAAGACAGAACAGAAGAGATCTGATCTTGAAGACCGACCGGGACATCATACCAGGTGATGCAGCCGACCGAAGGCTGGGTCACAAAGGAGTGGATGGTCAAGGCTGCCGCCGAGGCAGGCTTCAACGTCTTCTCGCCGCGGCGGGGCCATGAGTTTCTCGACCAGGTCCGACAGGGCACCCAGTGGTGCGAGAAGCAGGGCATCTACCACATGCCCTGGATGCGCGGCTCGCTGAGTGCGCCCGCTGGCCCAGAGGCGGATGGCAAGCGCGTGGTATGGGCCGACGGCTCCGAGCAGCCGCTCTGGAGCCCGAGCTCCGACGAGCTCTGGGCCTGGACCAGCCGCTACATCGTCGAGTATGCGAAGATGAGCGCGGGGAACAAGCTCCTCATGGGCGTCTTCCTCGACTACGAGAACTACGAGAAAGGGGGCCGGGGCAACGTCTACAGCCTGTCCTACGGCAAGCTGATTCTCGAGAAGTTCAGCAAGGCCAGGGGCATGGAGCTGCCTGAGCTCAAGCCTGCCGAGCGAGCGGAGTGGCTCAAGAAGCAGGGCCTTCACGATGCCTTCGCCGCATTCCAGATTGCCCAGTGGCGCGAGCGCTGCCGCGCCTTGCGCAAGGCCGTTGATGCGCACGACCCGACGTTCCAGTTCTGCGTCTACCCGGCGCCCGGAACGCCGTTCATGGTCGAGGCCATCTACGCGGAGTGGGCGACGGAGGCCGCGCCGCTCATCCTGGCGGACGCTTGTACCTATGGCCGCCCGTCGCGCTTCCTCCCCGAGGCCGCGTCTGTGCAAGGCAACCGCCAGAGGCTGCTTGAGAACAAGAAGATACCCAAGGGGCGGGATATCCCGCACATCTATGCAGGTGGTATTGACCCTGTTGTGAAGGGAGCGGACCCCGAATTCTGCGGCAAGAACGCCGTGGCGATCTCCGACGTCACGAATGGCTATTGGGTCTTCTACGAGGGGCCGAAGTACGACGAAGAGCACCCGGCCTACTGGAAGTGGTTCGCCTGGGCGAACGAAGCTATTGCCGCGGGGAGGTTCACGGCCCAGAACGAGCCTCGGCAGACGCCAGACAGTTGGAGCCTCGACCAGCGGGGTCTACTTCCTTGCTGCCTGCGCTGGCTCGTGCGCGTATTCGGTGGAGAGCGCCAAGAGGAGGCCAGCGGCCCCTCTCCTCTGGGCCAGCGGCAGACGGGAGCGGGTGACGCCGACCCCCTGGCGTCTGGGTCCGGGCACCCATGAGTGAAAGCTGAAGGCGCTGTGAGGGAAAGCTGAAGGCCCCTTGACAGAAAGCTGAAGGCCGAGGTCACTCGCTGCTCGGTGGCCTTCGGCTCGCTTGGGCGTGACAGCCCCTCGGTCTCCTTGTCACCGATGCACTCTCTTCCCCTGCGGATTCTTGCTTCGCCGCAGTCCCCTCCTGCGGGATGTGGCTGAGCTCGCACATTCTGCCTTCCGCCCTGTCGGGCGCAGGTGAGACTCGCGATAAGGCAGATGGCTCGCTCAGCCCAATGGCTCAGCAGGAGGTGATTGCGTATGCCAAGAATCCACAACGCGAAGGAAGAGAGCCCTGCTCGGCGCGACAGGCGAATGGCCGATGCCGCCGGCACCCCACGCTTCGTCTGCCCCTATTGCCATGGCGGCGACTTCACCGGCACCGTGGTGGAGTGGGTGTGCGAGCGACTGTGCACCAAGTGCTTCGAGAAGGTGAAGTCGCTACTGCTGGCAGGAGGAAGCGCACACGTAGTTGGCTTCGGCGGCTACTGCCGGAAGTGCGAGCGGACGGTTGCGAGACTGCTCGGGGCGCTACGCGACCTTAGCCTGGCTCGCGCCTGAGCCGCCCGGCCGCCTCTGATCTCTGGTCCTTTCCGTCCCGACCCGGGACGGTAGCCGGCCCGGAGAGCACAGCGACACGGCTCTGAGGCGCGGGCTCGTGGAGGAGAGAAACCGCCTGCTTGGATCCCAGGGCAAGGCTTATCGCTGCCGGTACCTGGAGCAGGTCGTCCGGGCCCTTGTACTACGACGGCCCCTTTCTTGGTTAGTTGGGTCATTGGTCCGAAGAGTCTGGTCATTGGCTCCTTGGTGCAAGCGCGACCGATGATGTGGACACCATCGGTCGTAGGCGACGGGCGTGGGATGCTTGGAGCATTGATAGGCCACGGGACGGGCGCAACGGCCGCGGCCAATGGCGCTGGCGGGCCGTTGGGGCAAGTGCATGCTCGGAGGCCGCGAGAAAGCACAGGTGGGATAGGGAGCACTTGCCCCTGGAGATGAATCTACCCTATTGGGGATTGTCGGAATCTGGCGATCCGGGAGTGAGTCGAGTCATAAGTGGTGGTCGTATAAGGACTTGTGGCGAGCCATGCTCTGCACACAAGGGGTGGTGTCAGGCGGCTTTGGCGCTCGCCTGGGTCGGTGGCTTGGCGGTCAGGTCGAGGAGTTCGATCCAGTCGGTCGTCGGCAGCCTGATGCCGGCCAGTTCCGCCGCCGTCTTGCCCTTGCGGGTGCTGCCCCGACCGAACGCTCGTTCACACCCCCGGCTCCACACAGGCCCGGCCACAGCCGCCCCTGCCAGCAACGACACCAGCGCTCCCAGTTGGTCCCGTTCCCGCCGCACACGGCGCAACTCCTCGAACCCAAACTCCGCCAGCCAACGCAACTTCTTCT
>VGYV01000920.1 GCA_016872855.1 Planctomycetota bacterium | reverse complement strand
CTCGGGCCTCCCCGAGCGCAGCATGCGGTCAAGATCGTTCCCAGTCAGTGACAGTAGGTCCATTGTCCGTAACTCCTTGCCTCCCTCAGTGATACGATTGACTTGTCGCACACAGCGCGACGCCTCAATGCCGCTCTGCCGTGGGTCTCCTCCTACTGCGGGCGGAGACGGGGAGCCCGGAGTCCCACCGGAGCCTCTCTCCGCTCTAGGTCAGGTGCACGCAAATTGTTGTGGGAAAAAGCGTTGCGATGGAACGGCCAGCGTCCATACCAGCCGCTGGGACAGCCGTCAACGCGGCCGGCCCTTTTGGGGTTTGCGCGAAACTCTCGCGCGGCGAATCACTGTCTGTAGTATACCATATGTCCCGCTGCTTGTCAAGCGCTTGACTACGATTTTCTTGCCGGTTCGTACCACGGGCATCGCGCGCAGGCGCTGTCAGGACCCCCCTCCCGAAGGTTCCAACACCTTCGGGAGGGTAGTCAGGGTGTGGCTGGGACGTGGCCCAGGGAAGTTACCCTCCCGAACGTATTGGAACGTTCGGGAGGGAGTTGCTCCCTGCGGCCGGCTCCTGGGGCTCGCGAGGGAGTTCGAGGCGGAAGGTGGTGCCCTGGGCCTCCGAGGTGGTGAAGGAGAGGCGGCCGCCGAGGTGGCGCTCGACGATTAGCTTGGCCCCGTGGGTGCCCAGGCCGCGGCCCCTACGCCCCTTGGTGCTGAAGTAGCGGATGAAGACCCGTAGCGCCACCTCCCTGGGCATCGCGGCTGCGTTCCAGACCTCGAAGGCCACGCGGCCCCCCTCGGCGCGGCAGGTCACGCGCACCTCGCCCCCGGCGGGCGTGGCCTCCAGGGCGTTCTTCACGAGGTTGCCGAGCGCCCGGACGAGGAGAATGGAGTCGGTGCGGACCAGCAGGTCGTCGCCCTGGCAGCGGAAGACGAGCCGCTTGTCCACCGCGCAGGCGTGGTGGGCAAAGAGGTGCTGGAGGACCTCGAACAGCTCGGAGGGGCTGGTGTAGGCCCGCCGCACGCGGAAGCGGCCGGCCTCGAGGTCGGCCAGGTCGCGCTGCTCGGCAATCTCGGCCACCACCCGCTGCGTGAGGTCGGCGATGTCACGCAGGAGGCCCTCGCGCTCGGCCTCGCCGCACATCGCCAGGCCCCGCACAGCATACTGGAGGGCCGACGCCGTGTTCATCAGGTCGTGGAGGAACACGGCTTCGAGGGCCTCGCGGCGCTTGAGGTCTGAGATGTCTTGCAGCGCGATCACGGTGAGGGGCTGCCCGGCCATCACGATGGGGGTGGCGCGGACGCGGAACTCGAATGCCTGCTCCTGGCCGGCGACGGTGGCGGTGAGGAGGCATTCGGCCTCGGTGGGCGCGCCGTCGCGCTGGCTGCTGACGATGGCCACTGCGGCGCCGCAGGTGTGGCAGAAGGGGCCTGTGCCGCAGCCGCCGCCGGGGTTGTCGCGGGCGTGGACGCAGTGGAGTGCCTCGCCGGGCCGCATGCCGAGGAGCCTGTCGGGCTCCTCGCAGCCCAGGAAGCGCAGGAGCTGGTGGTTCACGGCCACGATCTGCCGCTGGGGGTTGAGGACGAGGAGGATGCCGCCGACGCTCTGGAGCGTGGCGCTCATGACGGCGCTGGCGCTCACCGCCGCGGCCGCCTGCTGCACGGCCTCGGGCGTCGCCCGCTCCGCGGGGGCGAAGTGCGTCGGCGGGCCTGCACCCTGCGCAGATTCGGATGGGACCTGGGCCATGGCGTTGCTTCTCCACGGAAACAGGCGACGCGATCATTATAGCCAACGCGCCCCGCGTATCAAGCGCCCCGCGGGGCGCCGTTGCGTGAAGTCCCCCTCGGCATGCCGCCTCTCAGGGTTCTGCTCGACGCGGGGCACTGTGCGAGTGTGCCGGACCGGGCGCTCCTCGCCCCCGCGGCGCAGCGGAAAAAGCCATTCCATACTTGAACAAGTATGGAAGGCAGCGCTTCGTGCGCCCCGGGGCACGCGCTGCCTCCCCACTGCGACGGTACCGGCCAACCAAGGGAGGTACGCGCCACACACGAATCGCTGTGGCCGGCCTCGGTGGATATGTCCAGCTTCGGGAACTGCATAGGACAAGAGCTACCGCCCGAGCCCGCCGGTTCAGGCAGTCCTTGACTCAATTGCGCCAGGGCGAAGCGCATTCCATACTTGAACAAGTATGGAATATGTCGCCTTAGATGGCCCGGGACATGCGCTGGCTCTGCCCTGCGAGGCACCGACCCACCATAGGGGGCTATCCGCGCCGCACCAATCGCTGAGTGGAGCCTCGTTGGACATGCTCTGCCTCGGGAACCGCACAGGACGCAGGCTACTGCGCGAACGCGCCGGATCAGGCAGTCCTCGGGCCAACGGCGCAGGGGAGAGAGGTCTTCCATACTTGAACAAGTATGGAATCCAACACTTCGGGTGGCGCGGGACATGGGCTGCCTCTGCGCTACGGGGTACCGAACCACCATAGAGGGTGGTCCGCGCCGCAGCAATCGCTGAGGGGAGCCTCGTTGGACATGCTCTGCCTCGGGAACCGCACAGGACGCAGGCTACTGCGCGAACGCGCCGGATCAGGGAGTCCTCGGGCCAATGGCGCAGGGGAGAGAGGTCTTCCATACTTGAACAAGTATGGAATCCAACACTTCGGGTGGCGCGGGACATGGGCTGCCTCTGCGCTACGGGGTAACGGGCCACCATAGAGTGGTGTCCGAG
>VGYV01000919.1 GCA_016872855.1 Planctomycetota bacterium | reverse complement strand
CTTCCCCCGGGCAGGGGCCGGTTCACGAAAGACGCCGCGGTAAGCCCGGTTTCCCCGATGGTGCGCGTGAGCACGACACCCGCCTGCCGGCAGGCGGCCTCGAACATCCGCTCGCTGACGGCCATCGCCCCCGTGTGCGACCTCGCCGCGGCGCTGCCTGACTCGGACCGCCCTCCCTTGAGCGCGACAACCGGCTTGGCCGCGGTCGCCGCGCGAGCCTTCTCGAGGAACCTCCGGCCGTCCTCGACCCCCTCGATGTATGCAGCCACCACCTGCGTGTCGGCGTCCCGGGCCATGTACTCCACGAAGTCCTCGGTCTTCAGCTGGGCCTCGTTCCCGCTCGAGACCGCCTTCGAGACCCCGAAACCGGCGTCGAGCGCGTGCCCGATGAGCATGTTCAGTATGTTGCCGCTCTGGCAGACGAAACCTATGCTTCCAGCGGGAGGGTAGAAGAGCGGCATCCACGGGTAGAGGCCGGAGGAGGGGCAGCAGATGCCCTGCCCGTTCGGCCCGACCACGGCCATCCGCGCGCCGTCCGCTACGCGCACCAGCTCCTCCTCCATCCGTGCGCTTTCGCCGCCCAGCTCCCTGAAGCCGGCGCTCACGACCACGGCGGCCTGCACGCCGCGGGCGGCGCAGTCCTTCACCGCGGGAACGACATGGGCGGCAGGCACCGTTATGACGGCGAGGTCGATATCGCCGGGCACGTCCCTCACGGAGCCGAAGGCCTTCATCCCCATGACCTCGTCCCGGTTCGGGTTCACCGGGTACAGGTCGCCCCGGAAACCCCCGACGATGAGGTTGTTGAATATGATGAACCCCCACTTGGCGGATGCCTCGGTAGCCCCCACGAACGCTATCGACCGGGGGCTGAAGGCGCGGTCGAGCCTCTTCTGCCTTTCGTCCAAGAGCTTTCACCTCTTAAAGTGGACACCGCCCTGCAGGCGGTTCACTGCCGGCGTGTCGCGGCCGGCCCGACGCGCCGGCCTCATCGAAGCGGGTGAAGCGAACGACGTGCGCGCCGGACCCCCGAAGATATTACGGGTCCTCACAAGAATCTGTGGGTGACTGAACCCCGAAAAACCTCGAAAAACCTTGTAACAACGGCATTCTCCCTCTAAATTCTGGTTGTCACAATACGGCCAGAACGCAGGAGGGAGAAATGCACGTATCCAGTCTAATACGAAGTACGCTCGGATTGAAGGGGCATCACGTAAAAAGCGTTCGCGAGGAAGCGGGTGGAATCTTCGCCAAGATCGTTGCGAACAAGCGTTCCAGGCCCGTCTGCTCGGTCTGCGGAAGGAAAAGACCGTGCTACGACACCCTCAAAGAGAGAAGGTGGCGCCACATACCCTTATGGGGCAAGCCCGTGACGCTTCTTTTCCGCCCCAGGAGGGCAAAGTGCAAGACATGCGGGATCAAGGTGGAGAAGATCCCCTGGTCAAGCGGCAAGAGCCCTCTGTCGCTGCCGCTGATTATCCTGCTTGCCACCTACGCGAAGATTCTTGCTTTGGAGGAGGTCGCCAGGCTGACGGGCGTCCACTGGAACACGGTTAGGGCCGCGGTGAAGGCGGCCGTGGACTACGGCCTTGAACACCGCGAGACCGCAAGCGTCATCGCGATCGGGGTGGACGAGATATCCCGCAGGAAGGGCCACAAGTACATGACCATGGTCTACGATCTCTCCCGCATGAGGCTGCTCTGGTGCGGCGAGGGAAGGGACAAGAATGCGATCCAGGCCTTCTTCAACGACTGGGGGGAAGAGCGCTGCAAAGCGATAAAAGCGGTCTGCTGCGACATGTGGCAGCCCTACATAGACGTGATAGAGGAAATGCTGCCGAACGCGGTCATGGTCTTCGACAAGTTCCATATCATCGCGCACCTGAGCAAGGCGATCGACGAGGTCAGGCGGGAGGAGGCCAGAAAGCTCAAAGATGAGGGCAGAGAGAATATCCTTTCCAAGACCCGCTACATCTTCTTGAAGAACCCCGAGAACTTGACCGACAAGCAACGTCTGCGATTATCAGACTTGGAGAAGCTCAACCTGAAGATCAATCGAGCGTATGTCCTCAAGGAGGCGTTTCGCTGCTTCTGGGACTACACTTACCGCGCGAACGCGAAGAAGTACCTGGATAAGTGGTTCTGGTGGGCGACACATTCAAGGATAGAGCAGATGCGTGACTTCGCCTGGATGATCAGGAACCACGAAGAGCAGATTCTGAACTACTTCAAGGTGCCTATCACCAACGCTGCGGTCGAAGGGATGAACCGCAAGGCCAAAGTGGTCAGCCAGAGGGCCTACGGATATCGGACAGTTGGCACCTTTCAGCTTGCGCTGTACCATGTGCTTGGGGACCTTCCGATGCCGGAAACGACCCACAGATTCTTGTGAGGAGCTGATATTACACGAACCGCGCTTTGCGCGCCCGCCGCGGTGCCCCCCCCGGGGGCGACCGGCGTGCGGTAGAATCGTGCCGTGGCCCGGCGCCGCGCGGATGCGTCGCGGCTCGCGCGGTAAGGTGAGAAGACCACGTTCATCGGGAGGTGGTACGGTTGGTGGTAACCTGCGTTCACGTGCGCGTCAGGGAAGGGTGCGCGGGGGAGTTCGCCGAGCTGACCGCGAAGAACCACGAGCGCTCCGTGCTGGAGCCGGGGAACCTGCGCTTCGACGTGCTCCAGTCGAGGGACGAGCCGGCGAGGTTCATGCTCTACGAGGCTTACGCCACGGACGAG
>VGYV01000918.1 GCA_016872855.1 Planctomycetota bacterium | reverse complement strand
TCGTCCTCGGTGTGGCACAGCCGCCCTCGGCTGTGGCTCAACCCTTCCACCCCTGGGGCTTCAACTACGACCACGATGCCGCCGGCCGCCTCATCGAGGACCACTGGCAGGCATCGTCATCGAAGAGATCTTCCCCCTCAAGTGCGGCATCGAAGAGTTGGACGCCTTCATCACGGCCTCGCGCAAGCTCGCCGTGGGCCACATCGGCTTCTACTGGGGCAGAACCCCCGAGGAGTATGCGCTGGGGAAGGCAGACATAGCGGGCGCGATCACCAAGTCCTGGCTCGACTATTTCCGCACCAAGTCCCCCGCCATCCCCCGCCCCGTGCGGTAGCGAAAAGTCACTACAGCAGTCTCACGGCTTCCTGGCAAGTGAGGATTGCGCGGCGAAGGTCTTGACACCTTGGTGCCGCTGCGATAGGATCCCAGAAACAGTTCGGGGGTTCTGAGCAACCTTGCCTGGTTGCATTCAGAGGGTGGGTCTGCGCCGGAAATCGGGCATGCTGTCACGCGCACTCTATCTTGTCTGTCCGATGGCCCTGGGCGTGTTGTCCTGCCAACGGAGCGAACGCGTGGAGTTCTCCGAGCCCAGGCGCTTCCATGTGCCGGACACTTCACCGGAGCGGCTGCTTCTGAAGCGGGGGCCACCCGTCTGGCCCGCGAAGCCGTTGCTCGATGAGGGGTGGCTAGGCCGGGAGAAGGTCCGCTACTTCGCCTACGACCTGAATGAGGACGGAGAGGACGAGTACTTCATCGTAGACAACACAGGCGCAAACAAGGCGGTGTTCGTCCTCCTCGACCAGAGGGGGAGGAGCCTGCTCCTACCCGTGCGGGAGGAGAGGGAATACCGGAAAGTGGCTCAGGGCGATGGCGCAATCTACTGCGACCTCATCTTCATCCTGCCGAGCAAGCACGCCGGCTACTTCGACTTCTTCTCCGCTGCGAAGTTCGGTGGGTGGCCGGTACAGGAATGGACCTTCTGGCGATTCCGCCGAGGCAGATACGTGCGTAGGAGGGTCGAACACGAGACATTCATCCCGTGCCTGGACGGGCTGCCCAATGTGCGGGCCTTCTGGGATCTCACGCAGGGCTATGAGGAGCATGAGAAGGACTCCCACGACCTACCAACGGCGCGCTGACAGCTCGACGCAACTCAACGAAGGCCAAGCGGTCAGATCTACATTCCACACGATGGGGGAATCGTGCGAGGTTCCCTGAGCCTGGCCGCGAGTGAGGGTTGCCGGGGCTTGAAGGTTGGCCGTACCCGCGATAGGATCGAGGACGAAGGACGAGGACGAGGGACGAGGACGATTGGAGGAAGGCCAGGGATGACGCTGTTGCCTGCCCTGCTCACAATGTCGTGCGTGGCGGGAAGCGACGCGGAAGGCGAGCCCCTGGCGCGGTGGCGCGAGGGGGTGCAGGTGCGGCCGGCCGCGCCAGGGGACGGGCGGCATACCATCCACTCTTACTTCAACACGTGCCCTGAAAGCCCCGACGGCAAATGGGTGTTGTTCTTCGCTTCGACGGCACGCAACGCCGAGCGCGGCGAGGTGTGCATCCGCAACCGGGCCACTGGCGAGGAGAAGGTGCTGGCTAGCGGCGTGAACACCGAGGACGCGCATCGCGTGGCCTGCCAGCAATGGGTCTCGGGCGGACGCCGCGTGGTGTATCACGGCGAACGCGACGGCAACTGGTTCACTGCCGTCGTGGACGTGGAGACGGGCAAGGAGCGGGTGCTCGCCCGCGACCGGTTGGCCGGCTGGAGCCAGCCCCACGCCGACATCGTGCCCCTATACGGCCTGCATTGGGGTCCCGGCACGCACCGCGACCTCGAGCTGGTGAACGTCGAGACAGGGGAGATTCAGGCGGCTGTGACGGCGGAGGCGCTGAAAGAGGCGTATCCCGAGTTCCTGGCGAAGCACTTCGGCGAGAGGCCAGTGTCAATCTTCTTCCCCGTGCTGAGTCCTGACATGAAACGTGTCTTCTTCAAGCTGGCGACGCCCGCGGGCGGGGACGCGCGGAGCGCGAAGGCGAGCGAGCGCCTCGGGCTTATCTGCTACAGCCTCAGCGACAAGAGGCTCCTCCGCGCCGACAGCCGTTGGGGCCACCCATCGTGGCACCCCGACGCGCGGACCATCGTCGAGGCGGGCAACCTGTTGATTGATAGCGCGACCGGCAAGACGCAGCGCATCCCCGGCCTGCCCAGCTTCGGCGGCAGCCATCCATCCGCCAGTCCTGACGGCAAGCTCATTGTCACCGACGCGCTCATGGACCGCCTCGGCGGCAGGCCGGGCGAGTGGGGCATCGTCGTCGCCGACATCCGTGGCGGGAGCCATGTCGTCATGCACCGCTTCGACAACTCCCGCGGCGCCGCCTCCTGGCGGCGGGCGCACCCCCACCCCATCTTCAGCGCCGACGGCTCCCGCATCTACTACAACGTCAGCACCGGCCCCTGGACCCAGCTCCATGTCGCCGAGCGCGCCCCAGCGCCGTGAAGACGCCCGCCTTGGTCAACCTGGCCGCCACATCAGCGAGCCCCCGAAATGCAGATGCCATTTGTAAGTGCGTTGTTCTACGTGACTTACGACTCCTCAAGGTGACGGCCACGAATGGCGTGGAGATAAGGCGCCAGATACCCCGGGAGCGAGAGGAGAGGACCGCCTAAAGGCGGGACTCCCAACGGGTTACGCGCTCGTTTGGAGTCCCGCCTTCAGGCGGCGGCGCCTTATCTCC
>VGYV01000917.1 GCA_016872855.1 Planctomycetota bacterium | reverse complement strand
GCTCCGACAGGCAGACCACGCCCGCCTGGCTCCCGTGCCGGCGCACCTCCCCGCCCGGCTTCCCCTGATGCGGAGGGCCAGCCACCGTCGACGCCGACAACTGCAGCACCGCCTCCAGACTCGCCCGACCCAGCACGTCGATGAACTCGTCCAACGCCATCCGAGCCCCAGTGATCAACTCCACAAACGGCAACAGGTACTGCCCCTCCCGCACCAGGAACTCCGTCAGAGCCTTCCTGTCCCGCGTCTCAGCAATCTGGTATACTCGTCCCACGGCGGTTCTCTCCCTTCGGTTTGGGCTTCCTGGGCGCCATCTTACCAGATCGCGCCCGAGAGAACCGCCGCTCCTTCCTCCTTCACTTTCAACTACGGATGGGACAGGCTCGCAGGGGTAGATGATCCAATGGACAGCATCATCGCAAGGCAGCGCAAACACTATGCGGAAACCGCGCAGTCCTACCGAGCCTGGTCGAGTAGCTCAGCCATTCGGCTTTCGCCCTCACAGATCCGAGCGTGCGGCTTTCCCGCACTCGGCTCTTCTTGAGGGTTACCCCAGAGCGGCGCGTGCGGGTCGCCAGGGGTGAGTGATCGTCGGACGGGGCAAAGGGAAGCGCTCTTCGAGCAGTTGGGTGAACCGGCTCCAGGTGAGCGTACGGCGTCGCTCCCGTCGTTGGAGCACCCGGAACCACAGCCGCCGGACTTCCCAGCAGAAGTTACTCATGGCTCGGAAGTTGCTCGGCAGTCCGTAGTAGGCGTAGTGTCCTCGGAGCACGCTGCACAGCCACCGATGCTGCACGGCTATCGGGGTGTGCATCCGTCGTTTCGCCGTACTGCGGAGTTCCTGTAGCTTGCGTGTGATCCGCTGGCTCTGCGTCTTGCGCTTCACCACGAACCGTCCGTCCCGGGTCCACCCACAGTAGTGGGTGAAGCCCAGGAAATGGAAGGTCTCAGGCCGCCGTTGCCCCTGACGCGCCCGACGGAGTGCCGGCAACCGGCCAAACTCAATCAGGCGTGTCTTGGTCTCGTGGAGCGTCAGGCCAAACTTACCCAGCCGCTCCTTGAGTCCCACCAACATCTCCTCCGCGTCCGACGGGTACTGGAAACCAATCACGAAGTCGTCAGCATAGCGCACGACCACGACCTGCCCGCGCGCCTGCCGGCATCGCCAGAGATGGACCCAGTTGTCGAGCGCGTAGTGCAGGAAGATGTTGGCGAGCAAGGGGCTGATGGTCGCCCCTTGCGGTGTCCCTGCCTCCGTCCGACTCCACTCCCCGCTCTCCAAGACCCCGGCCTGGAGCCACTGCCGAATGAGCCGCAGGACTCGTCGGTCGGCAATCCTGACCGCGAGCATCCGCAGCATCCACTCGTGGTCCACCGAGTCAAAGAAGCTGCGGATGTCCGCATCGAGCACCCAGTTTACGCCTTGCGCCATGAAGGCCGTGTGCAAGACCTCCAGCGCCTGATGCGCACTGCGGCCCGGTCGAAACCCATAGGAGAAGTCCCGGAAATCGACCTCATAGATGGCCGCCAGCAGTTCGGCAACCGCGCTCTGGACCACCTTGTCCTCGAGAGCCGGAATGCCCAGGGGCCGTTGGCCCCCATCGGCCTTGGGGATGTAGACGCGCCGTACCGCTTGCGGCCGGTACCGGCCCGTATGCACTCGCTCGCACAGGTCCTGGAGATTCGCTTCCAGGTCCTGTTCGTAGCTTGTGACGGTCTCCCCATCCGCGCCGGCGCTGGCTGTGCGCTTCAGCCGCCCAAAGGCCCGCCGAAGGCTTGCCACGTCCACATGATGCAGCAACGCCGTGAACTGGGTCTGGCGGCTCCGCCGAGCCGCCTGGTTCACCCGCACGAGGTTGGGCGGCAAAGCTCCCCGGCTCTGCGTCCGGACTCTGGCCCCCTCGCTTGGGATCCCCCCAAGCCGGTCCCTTCCCTCCATCACCTCGTCTCCTTCGGTGATCTCAGCGGTACTATGAACCGGTCCGACTCCCGACCTCAGCTCGACAGGGGGCTCCGGTTCTCCCTTGCCCCCTGCCCCCACCGGCGACCAACCCGGTGGACCCGGTCGGGCCTCCTGGGTTCCGTTGGTGACCTTTCGGACGTGATGCGGTCCACGACCCCGGCGGAGCGACACCGTCTCGCCTGGCGACGGTGCACATGCTGCCTTCGTTGATGGGAAGCAACTCGGCCTCCGCGAGCTTCTACCTTTCGAGGCTCACGACCCGCACCCCGCACGACCCCAGTCTACGCTTCAGACCTGCCGTTACCGCCAGGCCTGCAAGACTCGGTTCCGGCCTGCCCGCTACGGCGTTGGCCGGACGGGACTCTCACCCGATGTCACCTCCAGCTTAGCCCAGCGCACTCCCATCCGTAGTTGAAAGTGAAGGAGGAAGGAGCGGCGGTTCTCTCGGGCGCGATCTGGTAAGATGGCGCCCAGGAAGCCCAAACCGAAGGGAGAGAACCGCCGTGGGACGAGTATACCAGATTGCTGAGACGCGGGACAGGAAGGCTCTGACGGAGTTCCTGGTGCGGGAGGGGCAGTACCTGTTGCCGTTTGTGGAGTTGATCACTGGGGCTCGGATGGCGTTGGACGAGTTCATCGACGTGCTGGGTCGGGCGAGTCTGGAGGCGGTGCTGCAGTTGTCGGCGTCGACGGTGGCTGGCCCTCCGCATCAGGGGAAGCCGGGCGGGGAGGTGCGCCGGCACGGGAGCCAGGCGGGCGTGGTCTGCCTGTCGGAGC
>VGYV01000916.1 GCA_016872855.1 Planctomycetota bacterium | reverse complement strand
TCGCGGAGGGTCTGGACCCGCCGCCAGCCCTTCTCGGTGAGGCACTGGTCGTTGTAGGCGCCGTTGCGGCGGTACTCCACACCCTCCTTGCGGGTGTGGATGGGCGCCTCCTCCCAGGCCACGCGCAGGTCCCCCAGCCCATCCTGGTACTTCCGCCCCGGCGGGATCTCGTCGTCCTGGGCTATGTAGGCTTCAAGCGGGTAATCATCGGCGTGCGACTCTGCGTCGAGCGCGCCGGCCGGCAGGTAGGCTCGGGCGATCTCCTGGCCGTTGAGGAGCACGCGCGCTCCGCCGCGGAAGGCCATCTTGAGTGTCACTTCGCCCGCTGCCGCAGGGCCTGGCCCGAGCGAAGTCGAGGGCTCGGGCACGAGGAAGTAGGTGCGGAAGAACGCGCCCCGTACCATCAGGGTGTTGAAGTCGTAGGCGGTTGCCCCGAGGCGGGTGAACGACAGCCGCCCCAGCCGCTGCCAGGTCCAGCCCGAGTCGTCGAAGTCGGCGCCAGCCCACCCCTCCGGGGGCCAGTCGGCCGGGATCATCATTGCCCCGCGCTCGTCCGTGCCGCACTGGGTGCGGCTGAAGTGGTACACGGCCACATCGCGCCAGTCAGTCTTCTCCCAGTCTATCCCTCGCCCTTCCAGCAGTTTCTTGGTCGTTCGCTCGAGCGACTCCAGGCCGCCCCGGCCGCGGCTGTCCTTGGGAAAGAGCTTCTCGGCTTCCTCTTTCAGCGGCCTGGCCGACATGCGCTCCAGGCCGAACACCAGGCGCTGGCGGAAGTAGGCCCGCTCGTCGAGGACGAGCGAGCGGTCGGCGGTCGCCCCGGCAAACGCGCTCGTGGAAACCGCGGCCGACAGGAGGGCGGCCAACCCCGTTGTCCGCCGAAGCGCGAGAGCTGGCATCGCAGAACTTCCCTTTCCCAGCACGTGGACCCCCGTCGTCACGCGCTGCCACAATACCCGGAGAGCGCCCGGCTGTCAAGCGCGCTCGACACCGGGTTTTGCAGCTCTGTGACGCTGGAGAGAGCGGCCTCGGAAACACGCGATTTGGGGCCTCCGGAACGCGTGTTCGGCCTTCCTGGCCGATCTCCACAAGCCCATCAGTGTGCTATACTTACGCCGATCCGGCGCCTCCCGCCGGGGCTTGAAGGTGCTACTGGTCTAAGGGTGCTCTCCGGACGCAGCCACGGGCTTCCTACGCAGTTTTCCATGGAGTGGTCATAAAGCGTTGACACGTCTGCACTTAGCAGTGTCATATAACGATAAAGTCGCCCGATCTCGGCTTCACCCGCTCGCGCGATGCGGCCAAGTCACTGTGGGTTGGTGGCGAGCCGATACCGTCCGCCGGCTTGCGCGCCATGAGTCGGGGCGCGCCGCGGGGGGACATGAATGCGCCGCTCCGCAAGTGACGGCACGGCCTCGCGCGCCGCGATCCCTCACTTGGCGCGCGGCGATGGCTCAAAGGAACTCCCCTATGGGGGGAAGGAAATCGGGGTTGTCCGGGTCGAAGAAGACAGCCTCCCTCAACTGCACCTGGCTCAAGGACTGAACCTTCGCCATGCTCAGGTCGGCCCCCAAGCCCGGTGCCTGAGGGACTCTCAGCTTGCCGTCCTGGAACTGGAGCATCTTGTCCAACACGTCGTCTTGCTGAAGCGGGTAATGGGTGTCGTTAGCGAAGGGGAAGGGCTGACATGAGGCGACAAAGTGCACCGCCGCCAGAGTGCCGACGCCCAGCTCCGCCCAAGTGCCTAGCACGCAAGCGATGCCCTCCTCCTGGGCAAGGGCGACTATCTTCTTCGCTTCGCCGAATCCGCCGGCTTCCGAGAGATAGACCACGAAGACGTCGCACGCTCTCCGCTTCACCAACTCAAGGGCAGAGCGGAAGTCGGTGCAGGCCTCGTCCGCGGCTATTGGCACCCCAACTGCGCGTCTCACTTCCGCCATCCCTTCCAGGTCCCAATCGGGGACGGGCTGCTCGACGTACTGGAGAGCGAACCCTTCCATCTTCCTGATGGCTGCAATCGCCGTCTTGACGCTCCAAGCCATGTTGGAGTCAATCCGGATCTTCACCCCCTCCCCAACCGCTCCCCTGATGGCTCTCAGCCTCTCCACGTCTTGCTCTATGTTGCGCCCGACCTTCACCTTCAGAGCGCGGAAGCCTTGCCGAACGTAGTCGGCTGCGAGTCGGGCGTTCTGCTCTGGCGTGTCAATGAAAACGTAGCCGATGAAGTCCACCTCGCTTCGGCAGACGCCTCCGAGCAACTGGGACACAGGCAGGTTGAAGGCTTTGCCCAGGAGGTCGAACAAAGCCATCTCCACCCCCGCCCAGGCGTGGCGAGCCATCGGCTTCCAGTTCGCCGCGAACGTGAAGAAGCGGTGTCGGAGCCACTCCAGCCGCGTCGGCTCGCAGCCGATGAGGAGCGGCGTCACCTCCTTCTCCACGATGGCCTGGATCGGGGGCAGGGTGGGGCCTACGCACTCCCCGACGCCGGTTAGCCCTTCATCGGTATCTATGAAGACCAAGACCCCCGGCGCGGTCAGCCGCGTCCCCCCTGACCACTTGGCCGCGATGCGAAGTGGGGCGCGAACAGCCAAAGTGCGAATGCTGGTGATGCGCATCGCTCGTTCCCCCTAATGAGTTTCTGTTGCGGAAAGCCAAGACTGCCTGAAGGCAGGACTCCAAACAAGGAACGAACGCGTTCGGAGTCCTGGCTTCAGCCAGTCTTTGGCTTCCGAGCACGGCCCGAGTTCGGCGAATTCGGCT
>VGYV01000915.1 GCA_016872855.1 Planctomycetota bacterium | reverse complement strand
CCCTCAGCATAGGCATGGCAAGGACTTACGCCGAAATACACCTGTGCCGGCGCTGGATCGCCAGCTGCTCGCGCCGACCGACAACCACAACCCCTGGGGGCTACCCACAAAGAACCCCGAAGCGGCTCTTTTCTTCATAGGCCCGTCGCGCCGAGCTTCCTGGAGCCGCCAGGGATTATACCACGCGGGGCCGTTGCGTCAAGCGATGGAGGCGAATCAGCGCCGCCGCGAGTTGGATTTGGGCCAGCGTTAGCCCGCGAATGCGGGCGAACCAGTCGTAGCCCAGGGCGACCGAAGGGAGCCCTGGGTAGGGGCCGCCCCCGAAAGGCGGAGCCCCCGAAGGGGGCGATTCAGGGGGGCATGAATCGCCCCTTTCAGGGGCTCATGAGCGGGTGGACGCCGTTTCCCAGGGCTCCCTTCGGTCGCCCTGGGCTACGGCTGGGTCGCCCCCTTGGGGGGCTGACCGGGCCGGAGACTGGGTGGCTACGCGCCGTCTGTGGAGTCGGCAGCTTCCGCGGGGACGAGCAGGCGGTCGTGGAGGAATTCGGGGGCCAGGTCGGCGCCGTTGTCCCACGCGATGGTCTCGAGTTCGGGGTCAACGCGGAAGGCCCTGAACTTGGCGGGGTCGCGGAGCGGGGCGAACATCTCGCCGTAGAGCTCGTCGGCCAGGTCCACAAGGCCCTCCGCGCCGTCGTTGAACCGGACGCGCAGGACGTAGTCGTGCTCGTAGTGTGCCTCGACGACGTGGAGGATCATGGGCTACTCCAGCGGCTCGATCTGGACAGGCCCGTCTTCGGCGATGTCAAGTGTCAGTCGGCTTCCGCGGAGGATGCCCATGCCAAGAAGGGCGCCGGCCTGGATGGCCGCCACGGAGACGGGACAGGCGTGGCCGTGCCATTCTGCGATTGCGCGATAGATGGCGAAGTCATCCTCGGAGCCATCGGCAAGGGTCAAGGGCAGGTTGCCGCGGAAGGGCAGGCCCAGCCGCTCAATCGTGTCGCTCGACAGGGCGAGGAACTCGGTGAAGCCAGTGTCAACTACGGCCTGAACCCACTCGGGCCGCCCCCCGAGGGTGCGCACCTGAAGCGGAACAACCGCCTCCCTTGCCTCCACCACCCTTCCCGTCATCATGGCCGGCCCCTCCAGGCTTGGATGCCAATCCGGCCGGCGGTTCGATAGCCTACACGCAGAATGCAGAACACGCTGTCGGGGTGTTTCGCCTCCGCGCGGTCCAGAGCGTCAAGCGTGGTATCACCCAGTTCGTACTCGCCCGTCTCGACGTCGAGGGCGAGGAACTTGCCCTTGTGCTGCGGCTCGAGCTTCTCGCGCAGGAAGCGGTCGTAGTATTCACGGCCTCGGCGGCCAAGCTCCCGGTGGTCCATTGTTGCGGTGGACATGCTCATGCTCCTTGTGGGGCTGACTAGCGCCAAAGGCATTCTACCACGATGCTGGCGAGCGTGCCAGCGCTCCTCACTTCGCCATTTCGAGGATGCCGAGGCGCCAGGGGATCAGGCCGTAGGGGTTGCCGCGATACTCGGGGTCGCTCGCGCCCTGGAAGAGGAAACGAATGTCGGAGGGGTCAACCTCCAGGGTCTCGTCAATTCCGCAGCGGATGAGTTCGCCGTGGCTGATGTTGGTGGTCCATTCGGGGTCCTGCTTGACGTTTGCGTGGCCTGCGAAGGGCTTCTGCTGGGTGTCGGCGAGGGGCTTCCAGGGGCCTTCGAGGCGCTCGGCGAGGTAGGCCTTGTAGTAGCGGCGGCGGTCGCCCTGGGCCTCGATGATGGTGAGCCACTTGTCGAGCCCCTTGAGTTTGTAGGTGTGCGATGCCTCGAAGATGTCGGCCCGGAGTGCGAGGACGGGCTTCGACCAACCCTTGTTTGGGAAGTCGCTCTTCTTCGTCTCGCAGCGCCACATGTGGCCGTCGAGCGAGGTGTAGAAGAGGTGGGCCTTCGCGTCGTCGCAGATGAGCCAGAAGTCGAGCCACTTGGGCTTCTCGGGCACGTTGTCGAGGAGGGGCTGGGGCTTGGTCCAGGACTTCGGGTCGCCGATGGTCTCGGAGGTGGAAAAGCAGGGCTGGAAGGGGGGCGTGCGGGCCTTGTCGGTCTCCTGGTAGATGAGATACCATTTCTTCTGGGGGGCGAAGAAGAAGACCTGGGGGGCGCAGCAGTATGGGCTGTCGAGGGCGAGGATGTGCCTGGGCGCCTTGGCCGCGTCGGGCCAGTCCTCGAAGCTCAGGTACTGGGTTCCCACGGGCCGGTTCGGCTTCCAGCGCACGGTGGCGAAGAGGTGCCAGCGCCCCTCGAAGCGGACGATGGTGGGGTCTTTGATCGAGACCTGGGGGTTGGGGCCTTCCGTGTCCGGCCCGACGAGGGGGCCGGTGGCCTTCCAGGCGAAGGCGCCGCCCTCGAATGCCTTCCACGGCCCCTTTGCGGGTGCCTCCTCCGCCGCTCTCAGCACGGCGCCCAGGGCCGCCAGGCAGACAAGCAGCAGCACGATCTTCATAGCTTCTCTCCTCAGAACTCTGTGGAGCCACCGTGCCGTTCCCGCCTCAATTGAATGAGGATAGGCGCATTCTGCCTCGATTGCAAGTGGCCGTGCAAGGTGCTCAACAGCGGGCACCGAGCTTGCCTCAACCGCGAGCCGAAATCCCATACTCGATGCCCCAGGCAACGCCGCAGTGCCAGTTGTAGCGGCAAGCGTCCCGCCTTCCGATTGGTTGCATTCTGCCCGATTCCACAGGTGGGACGCTTGTGACTACAACG
>VGYV01000914.1 GCA_016872855.1 Planctomycetota bacterium | reverse complement strand
ACACACAGGGCGGGCATCTTGAGGATGATTGCAGAGTCATATGACTCTGCAATCATGCTTCCGCCGCGGCCGGCACCGGGGGGCGCTTGCCGTGTGCAAGGCGGGCCGCGCAGGGTGGGCATCTTGAGGATGATTGCAGAGTCATATGACTCTGCAACTATCGTTCAGCGGCGGCCTGCACGACGGGCGCAGTCGCGATGGCCGAGACGGGCCGCGCCCACAACAGACGCGTTTTGCTCGAACGGCATCCCGCGCGATAATGAGCATCGTGGGAGGCAACCTGGCAGGGATGTGCCCATGCAAGAGCCCCTTTCGGTCCTCGGCAGCAGAGACCTCTCCTCAATGGTCTTCGAGCACCTACTTTCCCTCGCGGCGCCGCTCTTCGAGAAGATGCGCGAGAGGAAGAAGAGGCTTGCCACGCCCGACCAGGTCATCGCCCACCAGACCTACGTGCGCGAGACGTTCATCGAGCTGATCGGCGGCCTGCCCGAGCGCACCCCGCTCAATCCCCGCCGCGTCGGCACCCTGCGCCGCGACGGCTACTCGGTCGAGAAGCTCATCTTCGAGAGCCGCCCGCTCTTCTACGTGGCCGCGAACCTCTACCTGCCCGACGGCCTCCGCGAGCCGGCGCCCGCCGTCCTGGTCCCCTGCGGCCACGCGCGCGAGGCCAAAGCCTACCCCGAATACCAGCGGCTCGCCCAGGGACTCGTGAAGCAGGGCTTCATCGCGCTCGTCTACGACCCCCTCGGCCAGGGGGAGCGGAGCCAGTACTGGGACTACGCGAAGGGCGACTCCCGCATCGGCATCTGCTGCCCCGAGCACGAGTTCGCGGGCACCCAGAGCTCGCTCGTCGGCATCAATCTCGCCAGCTATCTCATCTGGGACGGCATGCGGGCGCTCGACTACCTGTGTAGCCGGGACGAGGTGGACGTGACTCGGCTGGGCTGCACCGGCTGCTCGGGCGGCGGCACGCAGACGACGTATCTCTTCGCCCTCGACGAGCGGATTCGCGCCGCCATGCCCGTCTGCTACGTCACCAGCCGCGAGGCCTGGCTCGCCACCGGCATGATCGCCGACGCCGAACAAGTTCAGGACCACGCCATCGAGCGGGGGCTCGACCTCTCCGACCTCCTCATCGCGGGCGCCCCGCGCGCGGTCCGCATCGGCGCCGCCTCCCGAGACTTCTTCCCCATCGAAGGCACCCGCCGCGTCTTCGAGGAGACAAAGCGGGCCTACGCCCTCCTGGGCGTGGAGGAGGCCGCAGACCTCTTCGTGGCCGAGGGCGACCACGCCTACAGCCAGCCCCTCCGCGAGGCGGCGTACCAGTGGTTCCACACGCGGCTAGGGGGCAACAGCGCCCTCCCCAGCGCGGAGCCGCCGACCTCGCCCGAGCCCATCGAGGAGCTCTGGTGCGCGCCCGACGGCCAGGTGAACTCGCTGGGCAGCCGCACGGTGTTCTGCTTCACCCGCGAGCGCGCCCTCGCCCTCCCCCCTCCCCCACCCACGCTCGAGAGCCGCGGCGAGGCCGAAGAATGGCAGACCGACCTGCGCGGCCGCATCCGCGAACTCCTCAACTGCCCCACCGGCCCCGGCGCGCCCCCCTGCGACCAGCACGGAGCCTTCTTCAGAGGAAAGTGCGGCATCGAACGCCTCACCTTCGCCTCCGAGCGCGGCATCACCATCCCAGCTCTCCTCTTCGTGCCCGAAAAGGAGGAGCGCAAGTGGCCGGGAATCCTCTACGTCCACGAGGCGGGCAAGGAGGCCGAAGCCGAGCCCACCGGCACCATCCAGATGCTCGCAAGCGAGGGCAACGTGGTCCTGGCCATTGACCCGCGCGGCATCGGCGAGACCCACGCCATCGGCAACATCCCGCGCGACTACTCCTTCATGGGCACCGACGGCTACCACTTCTACCAGTATGGCATGCTCGGCCACAGCCTCCTCGGCCGCCGCGTCCACGACGTCCTCCGCTCGCTCGCCGTCCTCGCCGAGCGGCCCGAGGTGGACCCCGCCCGCCTGAGCATCGTGGGCCAGGGCAGCGGCGGGCTCTGGGCGCTCTTCGCCGCCGCACTCGACGAACGCCTCGCCACCGCCGTCTGCTGCCAGACCCTCCTCGCCTACCGCGGCCTCGCCCTCAACGAGTTCCACTCCTGGCGTCCGCCCGACTTCATCCCCGGCATCCTCAAGCTTTGCGATCTTCCCGAGGTCGCCGCCTGCATCGCCCCGCGCCGCCTCGTCCTCGCCGGCCCGGTGGACCATATGCGCCGGCGCGTGTCCCAGCCCGAGGCCGAGCGCGCCTACGCCTTCCCCCAGCGCATCTACGAGCTCTTCGAGGCCGACGAGAACCTCGTCCTCTCCGCCGCCGCGCCCTGAGGCCCCGCGAGGGCATGACCATCGCGGCCGCGAAATGGCCAGGATGCGTGATGGGTATGGCCCCCAGTCCTGGTAGTTCTGTTCGGCTCCGAAGCTCCGAATGGAGCGTACTATAGCAGCCCAGGGCGAAGCCCTGGGAAAGGCGGTGATACGCGGGTCAGCCCTGTAGGGGCGTACTGGCGCCCCTGGGCAGGATGTGGCGCCGGGGGGCACATAGTACGCCCTGTCAGGGCTGACCTTACCGGTCGCCCCTTCCCAGGGCTTCGCCCTGATCTTTGCCCACATCTCGGGGCCTTGTAGCCCGCCGACGCGGGCGACCCAGCCGTAGCCCAGGGCGACCGAAGGGAGCCCTGGGATCGCGCGTCCCCCCCATCCAAGCCCCCGAAGGGGGC
>VGYV01000913.1 GCA_016872855.1 Planctomycetota bacterium | reverse complement strand
GGCCTCGTCCCTCACCGACGCCTATCTTATTTGCTCCGCCGCGGGATTACAATAGAAATCTGGCCATCTTCTCAGCAATTCCCGGGCCGACTAAATCGACAGGCCGTGAAGGCGGGACTCCCAACGGTCCGGCTCCTGGTTTGGAGTCCCGCCTTTGGGCGGTGAGCCCGGCGCAGGCCCCAAGGCCGCAGAGAAGACCGCCTGAAGGCGGGACTCCCAACGGTCCGGCTCCTGGTTTGGAGTCCCGCCTTTAGGCGGTGAGCTTCGCCTCTTCGGCAACACGAGGTTGACTCACCGTTCCGAGTGGAGTACGATTCCTTGTGTCGTCTTCCAGGAGGGCATATTCATGTCTTCCCTTCGCACCCGCCCCCTCTCTCGCGGCGCGAGCCGCCGGCTGCTTCTCGCCCTTGTCGCTGTCCTCCCCCTCCTCGTCATCGGCGCCATACTGCTGCACGGCATCCTCCGACAGCGGCGCCAGTCCACGGCCGCCCTCAGCCAATCGGATGCCGAAGCCATCCGCGAGCACAACGCCGCGGCCATCTTCCGTTCCGCCAAGTCCGCCGCCGAGGCCGGCAACTGGCCCCTCGCCCACGCCGAACTCGCTCGCCTGAAGGAAGACTGGTCTCACACCCGCTTCTACGCCGGCCACCGAGCCGCCATCGAAGCCCTGGCCAAAGCCATCGAGGACGCCCCCGTGGCCGATGCCCTCCAGCCCCCTGCCCCCGCCGAGCCGCCGGCGCCGGCCCCGCTGCCCGCTGAGCCCTGGCGCCGACGCATCGCCGAGGCCATGCGAAGGCACGTCACATTCAGCTTCGAGCAGAGATCGCCGGAGGACATGACGAACTTCCTGGCGGCCATCGCTGACATCACGATTGTGCTCGACCCGGAAGTTGCCAAGAGCATCCCGCCTATCACCCTCCGCATCGAGGACATGGCCTTCGAGGAAACCCTGAACAGGGTCTGCAAGATGGCGGGCTGCACGCACATGCAGGCCAACGGGGCGGTCCTTCTGACCACCGAGGCCCGTGCGAAGGACCTCGCCCGCGAGGCGGACAAGAAGGGGCCGTTCCTCGAACCGCCGCCGAAGGCACTGGAAGAAGCACTCGCAAAAACACACAACTTCGACTTCGCCGAGATCCCACTGGCCGATATCCTGAACTTCGTGGCCTCGCTGATAGACCTCAATATCGTGCCGGACACGAGGGCCGTCTGGAACGCACCCGAGGTGACTCTGCGTGTGAACGAGATGCGGCTGGACCACTGCCTGTTCTGGATCTGCCGCGCCACGGGCATGGCTTGGGTGTGGTACGACGTCGCTATGTTCGTGTCTTCACCACAGGCCATCAAGGCCACGCTGGCCACGGATGAGGCCCTGCGCCCCTTCCAGCAGCCGCCGACGAAGGCTCTGGCCGAGAGGGTGGCAAAGCGGATTGACCTCGACTTCGTGGAGACCCCGTGGCACCAGGCCGCGGCGTCCCTCCTGAAGGAGACCGGGGTCGTCGTCATGCTCGACCCTGCCGTCATGAAGGACGCGCCGGCGATCACCTTGCGGGTCGTGGACATGCCGGCGGATGCCGCGATCCGCTGGTGTTGCAGGGTGAGCGGCATGGCCTGCCTGTGGCGCAGCAAGAGACTCGTCATCACCACGCCGCAGCGGGCGTCCCAGGTGTGGGCAGAGGGCAAGGGAAAGTAGCTGCCGCGCTCAGCGGACCGCCTGAAGGCGGGACTCCGAACGGGGTGATTCCGAGTTTGGAGTCCCGCCTTTAGGCGGCGAAGCCGGCACAGGCCCCAAGGCGCCGAGAAGACCGCCTAAAGGCGGGACTCCGAACGGGGCCATTCCGAGTTTGGAGTCCCGCCTTTAGGCGGCGAGCCGGCACAGGCCCAAGGGATCAGGAGAAGACCGCCTGAAGGCGGGACTCCCAACAGGGTGATTCCGAACGGGGCGATTCCTGGTTCGGAGTCCCGCCTTCAGGCGGTCTTAGAGAGGAGTGCTCAAGGTGTACGACTGGCGGCAGATGACAGCGGCAGAACGGCGCGCCGCTCTCGCGGCCCGCAAGGCATGCCGCCATCCCTGGCACGGCCCGCCCCACGAGGACTACGGCGAAGGCTCGTATCATCTGACCGCAGCATGCTATGAGCATGAGCACTTCATCGGCCACACGCCCGAACGAATGGCACGGTTCGAGGCCGACCTCTTGGACCTTCTCCACGCGCACAGCAAGACCGTGTGGGCGTGGTGTGTGCTGCCGAACCACTACCACGCGCTCACCGAGACAGGGGAGATCAAGACGCTGCTCGCTGCACTCGGCATGCTGCACGGCCGCTCGTCATTCCAATGGAACGGCCAGGAGAACACGCGGGGGAGACAGGTGTGGCATCGCTGTGAAGAAAGGGCGATTCGGTCCGAGCGACACTTCTGGGCAACCATGAACTACGTGCATCACAATCCCGTGCACCATGGGTACGTGAAGCGTTGGGAAGAATGGCCCTACGCGAGCGCCCGCGACTTCATCCAGTGGGTCGGGCGGGAGGAGGCGAAGAGAATCTGGAGGGCCTACCCGCTGCTCGATTACGGCAAGGGGTGGGATGACCCGCGGCTGTGAAGGCGAAGACCGCCTGAAGGCGGGACTCCAAACGGTGGGATTCCCAGTTCGGAGTCCCGCCTTTAGGCGGCGAGCGTGGCGCAGGCCCCAGGGTCCCAGAAAAGACCGCCTGAAGGCGGGACTCCAAACGGCGGGATTCCTGGTTCGGAGTCCCGCCTTCAGGCGGATG
>VGYV01000912.1 GCA_016872855.1 Planctomycetota bacterium | reverse complement strand
CGCTGGCATGGAAGCAGGACAAGGCGGATGCGCTGCCCGACTTCGGCCTCTACGCCGCCATCGTCGAGTTCCCCGACAAGGGCGGACGGCAGGCGGCAGCGACCATAGCCCGCGTGAGGCCGCCCAGCGCCGCCGGCAACGGCAAGTCCTCGGTCCTCCTCTACCGGCTCCATCCGCGCCTCGACATCGAGCGCCAGCTCGACATCGCCACCCGCCTCGGCTTCCGATGGGTCAACGCCGAGGCCATGCCCAATTGGGCCAGCGTGAGCCAGACCGATGTCGCCGCCCCCTTCGACTGGGCGAAGGCGGACGCGTGGGTCGAGCCCTTCCGCAAGCGGGGGCTCTGGCTCCTCAGCCACCTGTGCGGCTCCCCTCGCCAGGCGATCAGCGACGCCAACTTGGAGGCGGGCAACCACGTCCACCTCCCCATGTACGACGAGCGCTTCGGCGACTTCGTCGAGGGAGCCGTCGCCCGCTACTGCGGCCCCGAGGGCGACGGCCCGCTCCAGATCATTGATTTCTGGCAGGAGCCGTGGGAGGGCGGCGGGGGCCTCGGCTGGAGGGGCGACGCCGAGCGCTATCGCCAGCTCTACCGCATCGTCCACGACCGGGCCAAGAAGGCCAGCCGCCGCATCACCGTGGGCGGCACGGGGCGCATGACGAACACCTTCGACAAGTTCTTCGCGGCCCGGGACGGTGCCCAGGAGTTGGCGAAGCGGCTCGGCGTGCTCACCGATCACGGCGTGCCGCCCTACGCTTGCTTCGGGCCGCGCGTGGCCCAGAAGCTCATCGTCTCCTCCATCGAGGTCGCGGCGCCGCCGGGCGCCAGCGCCGAGTCACTTGTGGCAGCGGCCACCCACCTGACCGCGGCCGGCCAGCGCAAGGTGGGGCTCGCCGACTCCACGCCGCTGTTTTGGGAGAACGGCCCGGCCGGCCCCATGTGCACGCCCTCCGCGGCCGCCGCCAGCTTCTTCCTCTGGTTCACGGCCGGCCTCGACTTCGAGCGCATCGCCAACCCCGGCCAGCTCCCCTGGCTCTACCAGTGGGGCGGCGCCCAACGCGTCGCCTTCATCCTCGCAGGGGACCGCTGCCGCCTCACCCCGGCCGCAGTGACCCCCTTCGACCAGATCCGCGCCAACGGCTCAATGGCCGTGGACGCCATGGGGGGCCGGCTGAGCGCCTACGACCTCTATGGCAGCCCCTACGCCGCCGAGGGCGGCACCCTGCGCCTCCCCTGCTCCTTCGACTCCGTCTACGCCGAGGCCCCCGGCCTGTCCGCCGAGATGGTCACCCAGGCCCTCGCCGGCGGCCGCATCGAGGGCGTCACCCCCGTCGAGTTCTTCGCCGACGACTTCCCCCTCCCCGCGCACAGGCTCAACGCACTTGACTTCGAGGTCCACAACGTCCTCCCCCACACCGTGCGCGGCACCATCACCGTCCTGCCCCCCAGCTCCATCGGCCTCCAGGAGACCGTCGTCTCCGTCGCCCTCGCCGCCGGCGCCACCAAAGCCATTAGCCTGCCCATCAACTGGGCCAAGGCCCATCCCGCCAACGCCTACCCCTTCACCTTCCGCTTCGAGAGCACCGCCGGCAAGGCCCTGTGGACCGAGGAACTCCGCGTCTGCGTCATCCCCTACGGCTCCCCCTCCATTGACGGGAGCCTCACCGACTGGGGGGACACCCCGCCCGTCCTCCTCCGCGCCCCCGAAGTCGAGTTCAGCCTCGCCGAGGCCGCCTGGCGCCCCTGGGAGACCCGCCGCGACGTCGCTCGCGGAATGGCCGAAGTCCGCCTCATGTGGGACGAACGCCACCTCTACCTCGCCGTCCGGGCCCGCAACCGCGACTGGCGCCCCAAGCCCCCGCTCTCGGCCCGCAAGGACGACGCCTACTTCGGCACCGGCGGCCTCGCCCACACCTACGTCAAGGACCCCGCCGACACCTTGCCCTTCACCGGCGACTGCGTCCAGCTCGGCCTCCGCTTCCTACCCTTCCGCACCCGACTCCCCGCCGCAGGCGTCGTCCCCCCGCGCATGGTCGCTGAGGACGACACCGACTTCGAATACGCCCTCTGGGGCACCCCCGACGGCGGGGCCGAGCTCTGGCGCAGCGGAGCGCCCAACCTCGGCTTCTTCCACTTCTTCCCCCGCTGCGTGCCCGAGGGCTACGACGGCGTGCCCAAGGGCGCACGGGCCGCCGTCCGCCGCGTCGGCGACGACACGGTCTACGAGGCCGCCATCCCTCTGGCCGACCTGGCGGGCCTCGTCCCCGCCCCGGGCAAGACCATCAACCTCGCCCTCGCGCTCCCCAGCCTCGGCCTCGAGCTGGGCGCCGGCCGCAGCCGCCCCCGCACCAACGCCCTCACCCTCCGCCCCGCTTGGTCCCCCCGCCTCTCCGCCGACATCCGATGGGGGTTCATCAAGTAGCCACAAGCGTCCCGCTTGTGGACAGCGACGGGAAGTGCTTTGGCGGGCAAGCGGGACGCTTGCCGCTACAAGAGGCCCAGTGGCGTTTGGTGAGCGAACGACCGGGAGTCGTGGCGAGCTATCTAGATTCTGTTGCGGAAAGCCAAGACTGGCTGAAGCCAGGACTCCGAACAGGGGAAGAACCCGTTTGGAGTCCTGCCTTCAGGCAGTCTTCGTTGCGCCAACTGGCTTTCCGCAACAGAAACTATCTAGCCCGGATTTCCCGCCAGGCCTCCGCGGACGGGCGCTCAAGATCCTGTCATTCCGAGCGGAGCGAGGTGCTGAAGCCTATCCAGGAACCTGTCCGCCGCG
>VGYV01000911.1 GCA_016872855.1 Planctomycetota bacterium | reverse complement strand
GCCTCCGCTGCACGCTGGAGGTCGAGCGCGAGCGCAACCCCCTCCGCCAGCAGCTCGAGTTCCGCAGCCCAGGCCACCTCCGCCTCGAAAACCTCCCCGCCAGCGACGTCCCCTGGCGGCGCGAATGGCTTCGTCAGACCGCCGTGCTCACCCCCGCCGAGCGCTGGACCCACGTCGCCTGGCGCGACGAACTTGTCACCGGGCCGCCCGACAGCGAATCGCTCTGGGAGTTCCGCCCCGAGGAGCGCCCCAACGACGGCTGGGAGGGCACGGCGCGCCTCTTCGCCGCGCTCCTCGCGCCCGACGCCTTCTACAGGGACTACGAGATTCGCCGCGTCTTCCCCGACACGCTGGCCGGCCGCCCCTGCTGGCTCGTGCTCCTGGCCGGCAAGGCCGTGGCCCCCGAACGCCTGTGGATAGACGCCGAGCGCTGGACGCCCCTCAGGCTCCAGGTCACCGCCTGGACCGAGTGGCGGCGGACGATGCACCACACCCTCACCGTCGCCCACCAGCGCGAGATCGCCCCCGGCCTCTGGCTCCCCGCCGAGGTGTGGGACGAACGGCGCGAGTACCACCGCTATGTCCACCACAAAGCGCCATTCCCAATGCCCGAGGGCTTCGAGCGCTTGTTCCTCACGGCGGGCCGCCTGATCGAAGCCAAGCTCGGTGAGGCGCCGGGCGACGAGCGCTTCCGGCCCCCCGCCGACGCGCCGCTCGTGCGTCGCCCCGCAGCCATGGGAAATGCGCACTTCGAGTGGAAGGCCAATCCCCCGTTCCGCCACAGGATTCCACAAGCCCTTCTCGCCCCGGCCGAAGCGGAAAGTGAACACGCGCTCCCGCGCCTCCGCCGCTTTGTCGCCAACAACCCCCGCATCCGGGCCGGCTACCACGAACTGGAACCCATGATCCACTACTTCGTGAAGCGCGAGGAATGGGAGGCCCCCCTCCGGCAGTTGCGCGAGGCCGCCGCTGCCGCGCGGCCCGATGACCCATACTTCCAATGGCAGGTAGCCCACGCCCTGTTCTACGATGCCCCGACGCTCGAGAACGCCGAGAAGCTGGCCCCCTTCGTGGGGCCTGGGTTCGCGCGTCGAGTGCTTGAGATCCGCCTCAAGGCGCAGGTCGAGGCGGGCGACCACGCCGCCGCCCGCCGAACCGCCCACGAGGCGATCCAGCTCCTGGCGGGCTGGGACGATGAGTATCCCATCCCCTTCGGCCCCGTCTTCGAGGCGGCGGCGAAGGGGCAATGGCTCGCACAGCTTCGCGCCGACGCCGAACGCCACGCCGAGGCCGATCCACCCTCCGAGATCCACCTCCGGCTCCTGAAGGCCCTGGCCGCGAGGGAGAAGGACTGGCCCCGCTACAAGGCCCTCGGCGAACGCCTCGACGACGTCCATCGCGACGCCCTCGCCTTCCAGGTCGAGTCCGCCCACGCCCTCGGCGGCGACGACCGCCTCCGCGCCCTCGACTGCCTTTCCGAAGGCCACTTCCTGCCCCGCGCGCAGGCGTTGTGGAGCCTTGAGTGCCAGCACCGCAGAGAAGCCAACCAACACGGCGTCAGCCACATCCTCAAGGAGCTTCAGGACGACTTCAAGGCGCGATGGCGCGATATGACCAAGCTCCAGCTCCTCTGGCGGCACCGCCTGCTGGCATCCTGGCGGGAGCGGCACCCGGAGACCGCCCTTATGGACCTGAGGCTTGCCGTCTGGTGGGCGCCCGAGGACGAGGCGCTGAAGTTCCGCCTCCTCGAGTGTCTCCTGCGCACGCCGCACGCGGCTGAGGCCCTCCGCCTCTTCGACCGCCTGCGTGGGGCGCACCCCGGCCGGCCCGAGCTGTGGCTCGCCGCCGCCCGCGCGCTGCCCGCCAAGGAACACCCCGAGCGGGCGCGGCAGATCATCGAGGGCCTCTCGCTCGCCGCGCCCACGGAGCCATCGGCCGCCGAGGCGGCAAGGCGGCTGTGCTCCGAGATGGGCCTCTTCGAGGAAGCCGCCCGCTGGGTCGTCGAAGAGGCCCTGCGTCGCCGTCCCAACGTCGAGGTCGAGCTTGAGCTGCGGACAGAGGCCGCGCTCTTGCTCATCAGGGCCAAGCAGGCCGAGAGAGCGGTCGAGACGTGGCTCGGCGGCGTCCGCGAGACCCTTCGCCAGCCGATGATCGCGGAGCGCCGCCCGCGCCTCATCGCCGGCCAGGTGGCGCGTCTCGCCGCGCCTGCCCTTCTCACCGAAGCCGACAAGGAATGGGTTGCACAGCGCTGGCTTCCTGCGCTGGAGGCTGCCGCGAAGCAACTGAGCAGGGACTCGCCCGCGGCCGAGCGCGCCGCGATCGAGTTCCCCCTTGCCGCCGCCCATCGCGCCCTGGGCGACCACGCGAAGGCCGCGCAGCACTACGCCCGCGGCCTCAAGCTCCTGCCCAACTTCGCCGAAGGCCGCAAGTGGCTCGACGAAATCGCCCCCAACTATCCCCTCAACGACTTCTGAGCGCGCCGCCGCCACTCGCCCGGCATCGTTGTCTTGCCAGCTCCCCACAGCATCGTTCCGTAGTTGAACAACTACGGAATAATCGCGCCTGCCACGAGCGCCACTCGCCGGGCTGCCGGTCGCGCGGAGGAAGATTCCGTAGTTGAACAACTACGGAACGATCGCGCCTGGCCCTGCCGCCGCCTGCGGGGGGTGGTCCTCTGCGGGAGGGATGGTCCCGCAGTTGAGCAACTGCGGAACAACTTCGCCTGCTGCCGCCACACAATGCTGGGCCGCCGGTTTCCTGGAACAGCTTCCCGTAG
>VGYV01000910.1 GCA_016872855.1 Planctomycetota bacterium | reverse complement strand
GCTCCGCCTCCTCTGGGCGCAGCGGGTCATCGTGGACCACTGCTCCTTCTCCTGGGCGCTCGACGAGACGATGGACATCTGGGACAGCAGCGACGTGACGGTCCAGTGGTCCATCCTGGCCGAGAGTCTGGCCCGCAGCTTCCACTCGAAGGGCCGGCACAGCATGGGCATCATCATCTACGGCGGCGACGTGTCGGTGCACCACAACCTTTTCGCCAAGCACAACACCCGCAGCCCGCGGCCGGCCGGCGACACGCTGCTCGACTTCCGCAACAACGTCATCTACCTCTCCAATGGCTACGTCCAGAAGGGCGGGATGCGGCTGAACTACATCGGCAACTACATCAGGCGCCCCAACCGCAAGCACGTCTTCTCCCTCGACGACCACCCGGGGGCGTTCATGCACATGGCCGGCAACTGCCTGGAGGGCGACCAGGAGGGGAGCCGAGACAACTGGCGGCTGGTCGCCGGCCCGGCGGCGGGGGCATTCAAGATGAAGGAGCCATTCGCCCTCTGGTCGGGCACGCCGGTCACCACCGACCATGCGGAGGACTCCTGCCGCAAGGTCCTGGCGACGGCTGGCGCCACGCTCCCGAAGCGCGACGCCGTGGATGCTCGCATTCTCCGCGAGTACGAAACAGGCACCGGCGAGATCATTGATTCCCAGAGAGAGGTCGGCGGCTACCCCGAGCTGAAGTCCGCCCCGCCGCCCGTGGATTCTGACAAGGACGGCATGCCCGACGCCTGGGAGACCCAACACGGCCTGAACCCGAGCGACCCCTCCGATGCCAACGCCGATGCGGATGGCGATCTCTACACAAGCATCGAGGAGTGGCTCAACGGCACCGATCCCAGGCAGAAGGATGCGATGAGAGGACCGCAATGAATGCACGATTCGGCCTAGTGTTCGCGGCGGCAGCGACCCTGGGGCAATGTGTGCTGGGTGGCGAAAGGGTGCGCGCCTTTCCCGGCGCGGAGGGCTTCGGAGCCTACGCCCAGGGCGGGCGCGGGGGCACGGTGCTCTTCGTGACCAACCTGGAGGACTACGACCCGAAGACGGAGAAGCCCATTCCTGGGAGCCTCCGCGCCGCCTGCTCCGAGAAAGGCCCGCGAACTGTCATCTTCCGCGTATCGGGGACCATCCCCCTCAAGGCGGAGTTCACAATCACCGAGCCTTACCTGACCATCGCCGGCCAGACCGCCCCCGGCGATGGCATCTGCGTGCGTAACCACCACACCCAGGCGTTCAACACCCACGACATCGTGGTCCGCTACATGCGCTTCCGCCCCGGCGACGGCATCGGACGCGGGGCGTTCAAGAAGTTCCCCGGCGTCTTCGAGCACGACGCCTTCCGCGTCCTCCGCTCGAAGCAGGTCATCCTCGACCACTGCTCGATGAGCTGGGCACTCGACGAGACGATGGACATCTGGCAATCGGAAGACGTGACCGTGCAGTGGAGCATCATTGCCGAGGGGCTCTTCTACAGCTTCCACCACGAAGGCCCGCACAGCATGGGCATCATCACCCAGCACGCCAAGGCCAGCCTGCACCACAACCTGCTGGCCAAGCACGACGCCCGCGGCCCACACGTCGGCGGGAAGACCGCCTGCGACGTCCGCAACAACGTCATCTACCTCACCCACGGCTACACCAACGGCGGCGAGGGGCGGGTGAACTACGTGGCCAACTACATCAAGCGCCCCAACATGCGGGCCGCCGACAGGGCCTACGCCTTCATCTTCTTCTACCCCGACCGCTGCGCGCCAGGCTACCTGCATGCTTCGGGCAACGTGCTGGAAGGGGCTGGCCCCCAGAGCCAGGGCGACACGGGCATCTTCGGCATCGCCCGGTTCGACAACGCGCCCTACCTGGAGTTCATCAAGGCGAAGCGGCAGCGCACCGACGAACGCCCGCCCTACGTCCACGTAGACCCCGCCGGGGTCGGGAAGTTCCTGAGCCAGGAGCCGCTGGCGACCCCCGCCGAGACCAGCGTGACGACCGACCGCGCCGAGGAGGCATACCGCAAGGTCATCGCCAGTGCCGGCGCGACCCTCCCCCGCCGCGATGCCGCGGACACCCGTCTCCTGAAGGAGGTCGAGGCCGGCACGGGCGACATCATCAACTCCCCCAACGACGTTGGCGGCTACCCGGAACTCAAGTCGGCCCAGCCCCCCGCGGATTCCGACAACGACGGCATGCCCGACGCCTGGGAGGCCCAGCACAGCCTCGACCCCAAAGACCCATCGGACGGGAGCAAGGACAAAGACGGCGACGGCTACACCAATCTCGAGGAATGCCTGAACGCGTGGGGCGAGTGAGAGACGGCCGGCCCAACCAGAGGTCACGGACGCTCGATGGTCGGGGCGGTCTTCAGCCGCGGGCGGATGGGCAGCAGGTCAACTCCGGCGAATTCGGGGTCGTTCAGGGCGCGGAGTTCCTCCTCCCCCTGGTAGGGGCAGTTGGCATCCACCCAGGCGCTCAGCCGCAGCAAGTCGTTGCCCTCGACCTTGACCTTGTGGTGCTGGCCGCTGCTCGCGCGGTCGAGAACGGGCTGCGGCAGGTAGGCATGCGGGGGCTTCGCCCCCGAACCCCCAGGATTTTCCGCCTTGGGGCCACCGGCAACCCCATTGGATGGTGGGCACGCTGGCTTCCCAGAGGGCTGCCGGCGGCCGAATGCGGTAAATCCCAGGGGGTCTGGGGGACTGGTCCCCCAGGCGCGGGTGCCTGGCGGTTGCCCGCGGCGACGCAGCCCACGTGGGTTCTGAGATAGTCTAACACTACA
>VGYV01000909.1 GCA_016872855.1 Planctomycetota bacterium | reverse complement strand
GGAATCTTCCCCAGCGGCGACTCGACCAAGGCGTCGGGAAACAAGGCGTCTATGTCGGAGACGCCACCCTCACCTCCGCCTCTCCCAAAGGTAGAGGAACCGGCAGATGCTATCTCGGCCAAAACCCCTTCCGGGTCTTCGCTGACCTCCTCATTGCGGAACCGCTTGACCGTCACGCCGAGCGACTCAAGGTACGCGTCTCGCTTGGCATCGTGTTGCCTGCGGCCGGGAGAGTCGTGGACCGGGCCATCCAACTCGATGGCCAGCCTCGCTTCCGCGCAGTAGAAGTCGATGACGTAGTCGCCAAGCTGATGCTGGCGGCGGAACTTCAGGCCGGCCAGCCGCCGATTCCGCAGCAGCTCCCAGAGGATTGCCTCAGCAGCGGTCTGCTTCGACCTCAGCTCACGCGCCCTCTCGACCAACCCCGAGTAGTCGAACCCACCTCGATAGTGCCCACGCCCTTCTCCCGCTGGGAGAAGGGGCGGGGATGAGGGTTGACGTTGACCCGACCGCCGGGCCATGTTTCGCTTCACAGGGTCAAAGTCAATGAACCACGACTTGAAGATGGCCCGGCACATCTGCTCCAGCGTCCCGTTCATCCTCCGGTTCAGCTCAATCTTGTCATCCAGCGCGCCAAGCACGCGGGCGATGGAACGCTGGACGGGCAAGGGCGGGACGCGCACCGGTGCATCTTCGAAGACATCGGGGGTCACTGAAGGATAGGCTGCGCCTTCCTCGCGGAACACTAGGTAGTCTGTGAATGCTTGCGTTGTTGCCAAGTAGTAGAGGAATCGTGCGTCCAGGCCTGCGCGAGCGCGAAGAACCGCGAATCCGGTGGACACAACCGTATTTGGCTTGGGGTCGCGCATGTATAGAAACGAGCGGCGGTTCGGGCGAACGGACGAGACAATGGTGTCCCCAGCTCGGACCAGTCGCTGAGCCCGGCTGGGCGCATCTGCGACCGCGATTGAGACAGGGGGTTCCAGCAACTGCCCCACTCCGACAGAGGATATCTCGATGTACTCCATTGGGTCGTACCGCCAGCTCGGGCCCATCCTGTCAGGATTCACCTCACACAGCTCGCCTAGCGTCGTTTCCCGCCACTCGCTCGGCATGGTCAGCTCGGGTCCACGCCCTTGGTCAGGCTCCGTACTTGTGCAGAATCCGCCTCGGTCCCGGCTGCAGCGATATCACGTCATGCCAGCCCAGGAGCGTGCTGCTACCGCCCTTCTTGTTGAAGGAGGGCAGACAGCCGAACAGGTCCCTGTGCTCGTTCAGGAGAACGCCCTCCACGACGAACTCAAGGTCAACGTCGTGCAGCGAGCAGAATGTGTACTTCACTGTGTGCCCAGCGGCGAACCTATCCAGCGCGCGTTTCGTGTTCTTGTTGTGCAGCAGTTCCGCCCCAATCCAGCCCCTGCCGATGTAGAGAATCCGCGAGTCGCGAGTCTGAGGCGTCCTGCGTTGCTCTGTGCAGTAGATGATGTAGACGCCGGATTCGTCCCTGACGTTGTCGAAGTCCGTGAAGTCGTCGTACAGGCGCGGGTTCGAGAACTTCAGCGGGAGCCCCGCGCGTCTCGTCTGTTCTCGATACCCTTCCGAGGCACTGGCAATCAACCTCCGGAGTCTCTTCGGTGTCAGCTTGGTCATGGCCGGGTTCCTCCAAGTCCTTTCAGGTTCTTCCGTATCTCTGCCTCCAGCCGCGCGCTTTCAGCGAACTGGGCTTCAAGCTCTGCGGTCAGTCGCTTCATCTTGTCCGCGAACGGCTCCGGGTCCTCGGGCTGAGGTTCGCGGTCGATGTAGAGGCCGGGCATGAGGGCGTAGCCGTGGCCCTGTATCTCGGCCAGTGTCGCCGACTTGCAGAAGCCGGGCACGTCGCGGTAATCCGCGACGCCCTCGCCCGTGCCTTCGGCCTGCCCTCTCCCAGTGGGAGAGGGTTTGGGTGAGGGCCTGCGCCAGGCGTGGTAGGTGCCGGCGATGCGCACGATGTCGGCCGGCGTCAGCTCGCGGTGGGTGCGGTCAACCATGGTTCCGAGGTTGCGGGCGTCTATGAACAGGGTCTCGCCGCGCCGGTCGCGGAAGCGCGAGTTCTTCTTGTCGCGGGCGATGAACCAGAGGCAGACCGGTATCTGGGTTGAGTAGAAGAGCTGGCCCGGCAGGGCGACCATGCAGTCTACAAGGTCGGCCTCGATTATGGCCTTGCGGATTTCGCCCTCGTTGGACTGGTTCGAGGACATCGAGCCGTTGGCAAGGACAAACCCGGCGGTGCCGGTGGGCGCGAGGTGATAGATGAAGTGCTGGACCCAGGCGAAGTTGGCGTTGCCTTCCGGCGGCGTGCCGAACCTCCAGCGCTTGTCTTCGCGCAGCCGGTCGCCGCCCCAGTCCGAGTCGTTGAACGGCGGGTTGGCCAGCACGAAGTCGGCCCGCAGGTCAGGGTGCGCGTCGTTGTGGAATGAGCCCTCGTTGTTCCAGATGACCCTGCCCTCGATGCCGCGGATGGCGAGGTTCATCATGCACAGCCGGTAGGTGGTCTGGTTCCGTTCCTGACCGAAGATAGAGATGGCTCCGTGGCCGCCGTTGTGTTCCTCCACGAACCGCTCGGACTGGACAAACATCCCGCCGGAGCCGCAGCAGGGGTCGAAAACCCTTCCCTTGTATGGCTCCAGCATCGCCACCAGCAGTCGCACAACGCAGAGCGGGGTGTAGAACTGCCCGCCCTTCTTGCCCTCGGCAGAGGCGAACTGGGTCAGGAAGTACTCGAAGACCCGGCCCAGGACATCCTTTCCTGCGTGCGC
>VGYV01000908.1 GCA_016872855.1 Planctomycetota bacterium | reverse complement strand
GAGGGAGTGGGGGAGCGCCGGGCAGGTATACCCCGGGCGGGGAGCGGGGGTCAAGCGCCGGGCGGTGGGAAGGCGCCCGCGGCCCGGGGCACGCGCGGCCGCGCGGCAGCCGGGGAAGAAGACTCTGGCGCTCCGGGGGCCGGGCCGCCTTCTTGGAGCGCAAGTTCCCCTCCCGCAGGAGCGCATCCATGGTCGGCATCTTCTCGTTGTGGCTCCCCATCCTCCTGGGCGCGGTGGGCGTGTTCGTCGCCAGCTCCGTCGTCCACATGCTCCTCCCCTACCACCGCAAGGACTTCCAGATCCTTCCCGACGAGGACGGAGTGATGGAAGCGCTCCGGCGCTTCGACCTCCCTCCCGGCGACTACCTGACCCCGTGCAGCCACGCCGGAATGGACGCCATGAAGGACCCGGCGTTCAAGGCGAAGGCGGAGGCGGGTCCCCTCCTGGTCATGACCGTCCTGCCCAAGGGCTCGTTCACCGAGGGGATGGGCAAGACCATGGCCGCGTGGTTCGGCTTCTGCCTCCTGGTGAGCTTCTTCACCGCGTACGCCGCCGAGCTGGCGCTGCCGCGCGGCGCCGACTACATGGCGGTGTTCCGCTTCGTCGCCACCGTGTCCTTCGGCTTCTACGCCCTGGGGGCGCTGCCGCGCTCCATCTGGTACAAGGCATCCTGGTCCACGACCCTCAAGTCCACCGCCGACGCGTTCCTGTACGGGTGCGTGACCGCGGGGTTCTTCGGGTGGCTGTGGCCTGCGTAGCCGTCGCGGATTGACGGCTCAGGGTCGGGGGGAGGCAGGCGCCCGCCAGCAGTTTCGGAACCTGATGGGGTGATTCGCTGAAGTTGGCGTAGGTGCGGCGTTTTCGACATGCCGGTGGCGGGTCGCTGACGGGCTTGCATTTTCGCATTCTTTCGGGAGGGTTGTTTTTGTCGAGATCTGCGGGTACTATTACCCTCATATGAGGGAGGACTACATGGGCGACCTCACGCGGCCCAGGGGCATGGAGGCGGCGCGCCTGCGCCAGGGCAAGTACGCTCGGCTGCGCACCCTGCGGGTTCCCGAGGAAGCGCTTCCGGGCTCGCTCTCGCTCAGCTACCGCCGCTGCGGCAGGGGGAACTGCCGTTGCGCCGAGGGCGAGGGCCATGCGCTGTGGCAACTGACGTTCATGGCAGGGGGGAAGAAGCGCGTGGAGTCGGTTCCGGCCGAGTGGGTGGAGGAAGTGCGCCGGCGCGTGGAGGAGGGGCGGGCGTTCAAGGAGGCCTGGAGCGAGGTGCTCACGGCAAACGCTGAGCTCCTGGTCTTGCGCAAGAAGCAACGGCGCGAGAAGGCGGGGAAGGAGAAGAGCAAGCGAGCCACGGAGTGAAGAACCAGGGGGGGACCGGTAGCGGGTGAACGGAGCGAGTCCTGGCGCGGTGAAGCGCTACGGGATCAAGGTGCTTGGCCTGGGGCCGTACCTGAGGGCTCCGGGCGATGGGCGTCGCTCTCCTCAGATCCGCGCCGAGACGTTGATCTGGGCGTTGGTGGTGAGCCGGCTGCTGCGCTCGCCGGCCTACCATGCGGTGGAGGGGCTGGTCCGGTCTGGGGCGTGCAGGGCCCTGGGGGCGCATCGAGGGTTCGGGGACGACGCGCTGGCGTACTTCACCGAGCGGCTGGATGCGGAGCCGACCCGGGTGGCCCTTGCCGCGAGCTTGCGGCGTGCGAAGCGGAACAAGGCCTTCGACGACACGCTTTGGATCAGCTACGTCCTGGACGGGACCGGAGGTGGTCGCCGCTGCGACGCCGCGTGTGCGCTATGCCACCCCTCCTTCGATGCCGAGGGCCAGGTGGTTCGCTACCACCACCGGCTCTCGCTGCTCACGGTGGTGGCGGGCTCATGGGTCCTGCCCGTGGACGCCGAACCGTACGGGCCGGGCGATAGCGAGCTCGCGGCCAGCACCCGGCTCCTGAAGCGTAGCGTCGCTCACCTGGGGCGTCGCTTTGCCCAGTGCGTGGTGGTGGACGCCGAGTACGCGGGTGCTCCGTTCCTGCACGCCGCGGGAACGCTCGGCCTTCCCGTCGTGGCCCGGCTCAAGCACAACCTGCCCGAGCTCTTCCAGGCCGCTCGGGACCGCTTCGAGGCACAGCCCCCGACCCGTTCCTTCCAGGAGAAGGGCGAACGCATCGAAGTCTGGGATGCGGACGACTTCGAGCCGTGGTGGGGCCTCGACTGGCTCAGCGTGCGCGTGCTTCGCTACCGCCAGCATCATGCGAACGGAACGGTCAGCGAAGCCTACTGGCTCACCAACCTCTCCCCACGAAGGGCACCCTCCCGCACGCTGTTCCGCCTCGCCAAGAGCCGATGGGGCATCGAAAACCAGGGCTTCAATGACGCCAAGAACCGCTACGGCCTCGAGCACATCGGCCACCACCACCCCAACAGCGTCCTCGTCGATGTCCTGCTCCTGGGTCTTGCCCTCACCCTGGAACGCCTCTATCGGCTTCGCTACCTGCGCCGCGGCTGCCATCCCCCGCTGAGCGCCATCACGTTCTGCCGCCTCCTCTGGATGAGCCTCGGCCGCCAACCCCCTGCCTCCGACACCAGCTGACGAGCCGCTCCCGGTCTTCCCCGTCTCGCTCCCCTGGCGTCCCCCCCAAAGCCTGAGACCCCTGTCTCCCTCGTCCCCGACCGGCTTCCCCGTCTACCGCGAAGAACCCCTGCCACCCCTCGCACCGACCCCATCCCCCGAAAACCCCCACCTCCCGCGCGTCCAGCACCCCTATCGGCCAGTCAGGTTCCGAAACTGCTGCCGCACGGGCCCGCCCCTTG
>VGYV01000907.1 GCA_016872855.1 Planctomycetota bacterium | reverse complement strand
CCCAGCCGGGGGGGGGGCATCCATCTTCAGCCTCTACCGCTACAATGTCCCGCGAAGCCCCGTCGAGTTGGACGTGTGGGAGCAGTTCGATGCGCGCGTGAGTAGCGTTCTGACCGCGAAGCGCGAGACGAATGAGTTGATCGGCGACTGGTACTCGGAGAGGACCTTCCACGCCATCACCGGGTCAGCCACACGCCTGTCCGAAGTGGTCCGTCCTGAATCTGTGGACTACATCTACACCGATCCCCCCTATGGGGGCCACATCGCCTACCTGGACCTTTCGACAATGTGGAACGCATGGCTTGGGTTTGCGCCCACCCAGGCCGAGCGCGAGGACGAGGTGATAGAGGGTGGCGACGTGGGTCACACTGGGGAGGATTACACGCGGCTGCTCCAGGAGAGCATTGGGGAGATGTTCAAGGTTCTCAAGCCCGGCCGATGGCTGTCATTGGTCTTCTGCCACCGGGACCTGAACTACTGGTACACCATCCGGGATGGCGCCGAGGAGGCGGGGTTCAGGCACATCAACACCGTCGTGCAGCCTCTGGATGTGGTGTGGTCCATGCACCGCAAGAAGAACCCAGTGAAGGTGCTGGCTGGGGAACTGGTGATCAACTTCCTGAAGCCCCGCGCTCGGGTGAGGAGAAGGCCACGGAGGCCGCGTGCATCTGCCGTTGACCTGTTGCGCACGATCAAGCTGTCAGCCGAGCTCACCATCTCCGAGAAGGGGGGGGCCTCTACTGAGGAAATCTCGTACGCCCTCATACCAAGGCTGCTCGAGTGTAGCCTGGCCTCGGAGGCCACTGACAACGGTCTCGACCTGGTCTCGCTGCTGCGCAGCCAAGGGTTCTGCTTCAGCGCAGAGGCAGGCAGATGGCAGCTTCCTCCCGGGCACGTGTTCGATGCGGACGTCCCGGTCCGGCTTCGCGCTCGAGCATATGTTCGTCAGTTCCTTGGGCGGGCCAAGGCTCAGGGGCAGTTTGCCGACCTGGAGTCCGTAGTCTCGTACGTCTCGGGCCACCTCGGCCCATCGGCGCAGGTTTCCAAAGACGTTGTCGTGCGAGAGCTGCGAGAGGTGGGGCGGTCGGTCAATGGCGGCCTCTGGGAGCTCCGGGAGGCAGCCCAGCAACTCGCCTTCTTCTGAGCCGCGTGGCAGTAAGGCAGAGCGTCCCCTTTTCCGCACTCCCGAAGGTGTTGGAACCTTCGGGAGGGCCGCCTGTCTTCTCACGCGTCACGCGTCAGACTTCCCACCCCTTGCGATACTCGCGCTTGACGAAGCGGTTGCTCTCGGGGTGGTTGGTGCACTCCATCTTCTCGACGTCCCATTCGAGCTTGACGCCCTTGCCTGCGAACATGGCCAGGTGGGCGCTGAGGACCCACGCGGTCAGCGGGCCGGCGGCGTCTATGAAGTTCGACGCGGGCGCGCCGCCGTTCCTGATGCACCAGTAGAGGTCCTCGATCGGGCCGCCGTGGGCGCGGGGGAGGGTCTTCTCGGGCGGCTGGAACTCCTTGCGTCGCTCCTCGGTGATGATGTAGGGCTCGTGGCCCATCATCCCCTTGTCGCCGACGAAGAGGCTGGCCTCGCCGAACTTGCGGTTGTACTTCTCTTCGACCTCCCTCATCGCCGGCGGCTTCAGCCCGCCGTGATCGTAGGCGAAGACTTTGCACGGCGGCTGGCCCTCGCGCTCGGGCAGCTCCCAGCAGATCACGTTGTCCTTCGGATACTGCTCGTCGCTGCCGCTCGTGGTGTTGAGGCACTCGATTGTGTACTTCTTGAGCGTGCCGATCTTGAGGGACCAGAAGACGCAGGCGAGGTGGTGGCAGGCCATGTCGCCGATGGTGCCTGTGCCGAACTGCCGCCACGACCGCCACGAGAAGGGGTGAAGGCCGTCGTGGTATTCGCGGACGGGCGCCGGGCCGAGCCATTCGTCCCAGTGCAGCCCCTCTGGGACGGGCTTGGAGGCGGGGCGGCCGCCGCTGCCGCCGAAGTTGCGGCCCAGGATGGTGTGGGTCTCGGTGACGTTTCCGATGGCGCCGGCCCAGACGAACTCGACGAGTCGGCGGATGCCCTCGCCGCAGTAGCCCTGGTTGCCCATCTGGGTGCAGACCTTCTTCTCGCGGGCCGCCTGGGCCAGGACGTAGCACTCGCGGATGTTGTGGGCCATGGGCTTCTGGGCGAAGGCGTGCTTGCCGAGCTGGATCGCCCGAATCGAGGCAGGGGCGTGCTGGTGGTCGGGCGTGCCCGAGAGCACCACGTCAAGGTCCTTGTGGCACTCGTCGAGCAGCTTGCGGTAGTCCGTGTAGACCTTGGGCTCCGGGGCGTCCTTCGCGCGCTCCTTGAACAGCTTCATCGTTTCGGCGATCCGCTTGTCCTCGATCTCGGCGAAGGCGACGAGGCGCTCGCGGAGCGACTGGTCGAAGCTGTATCCGCCCATGCCGCGCGAGCCTATGACAGCGACGCCGAGCTTCTGGCTCGGCGGCGGCCCTTCGCCCGCCAGAATCGTCAGCCCGCGACCCAGAACCGCCGTCCCCGCGGTCGCCGCCACGCCGAGCCCCAGAAACTCCCGTCGCCTCATGCCTTTGCGCGCCACGCCATTGCTCCTCAAACGCTCCCTGAATGTGAGCGGAACACCCCTCCACCGAGGCGCGTATCATACTCATTTCCCGGCGGAAATCCAGTCAGGGGGGCGATAAGTTCCTTGACTTTGGCCGTGGTTTCGTGACATGATATGTGGTAACGTGGAGGGAGGGGGGAGTCGAGGCTCCAGAGGAAAGGGGAACGCGATGAGGCGAGCGATCAAGCCCGTG
>VGYV01000906.1 GCA_016872855.1 Planctomycetota bacterium | reverse complement strand
TGTCCCTTCCGCAGTCAGAGGCGGCGGGGGAGCCGCCGGTCGCTACCCTCCCTGGAGGCCACTATGGTTGCCATCGCCGCCGCGTGTGCCCTGCTCCTCGCCGCCGCACCGCCCGCACCGCCGAAGGCCGACTACCCGCCCGCCGACGACCTGGCCCAGCCCGCCGCCTGGAAGGCCATGTGGGGCACTGCCCCCGCTGAGGCCGTCACACTCGACGGTCGCCGCGCACTCCGCCTGCCCTGCAACTTCAAGGGCACAAAGCACGACCGCGCCTCCTGGGACCGCGAGCTGAAGCTCGACCTCACGGCCTGCCAGGGACTCCAGTTCGACCTCTTCTGCGCCGACGCCTCGCCCGTCTCCCACTTCAGCCTCTACCTGCATAGTGGTAACGGCTGGTACGCCACAGGCTTTTCGCCTGAGGTCGCCGGCCAGTGGTGCCGCGTGAAGATTGACAAGACCGACACCCGAATGGAAGGCACCCCCGCCGGCTGGGGCGCGGTGGACACCCTGCGCGTCTCCGCCTGGCGGGGCAAGGACGTTGACACCGAGTTCTACATCGCCAACCTCGGCCTCCTCGGCGCTGACGCGCCGATTGCCATCATCCGAGGCGAATCGGCGGCGAAGACCCGCCCCGACGAAGCCCAATCCGTCGCCGTCTTCACGAAGGCCGTGGCCGACACCCTCGACCGCCTCGGCCTCGCCTACGCCGTCGTCAGCGACCTCGATGTGTCGCCCGAACGCCTGAAGGGCAAGAAGATCGCCATCCTTCCCCACAATCCCGGCCTGCCCGACGCCCTGGCTGACCAGCTCATCGAGTTCCTCAAAGGCGGCGGCAAGCTCGTCGCTTTCTACGGCCTTCATGAGAAGCTCCGCGAAGCCGTCGGCATCCCAGGCGGCCAGCACATCCAGCAGAAGTACCGCGGCCACTTCGCCGAAATCCGCGCCGTGGGCGACGGCCTGACGGGCATGCCCAAGGCCGCGAAGCAGATGTCGTGGAACATCTCCCACGCCGAGGCGGTGGAGGGCAAGAGCCGCGTCGTCGCCAACTGGTTCAACGACAAGGGCGAGCGGGCACCCGGAGCCGGCGACGGGTCGGGCGAGGCCGCCATCGTCGCCTCCGACAACGCCATCCTCATGACCCACGTCCTCCTCTCCGACGACCTTGCCAACAAAGACCGCCTGGTCCTCGCCATGCTCGGCCACTTCGAGCCCAAGCTGTGGCAGCAAGCAATGGCTCTAGCGTGGGGAAGGCTTGGTCGCTTTGGGCCTTACAGGGACCTGAAGGATGCCTGGGCCAAGCTCCGGCGGGAGGCCGAGGGCAACGAAGAGGCCCAGCACGCGTTGCATAATGCCGACGCCGCCCTGTCACGCGTGAGCCAGACAATCGCTGAGCTACCCTCCACTGCCGAGGGGCAACACCCCTCCACGTGCCTTGCGGTGATCTCCGCTGCCGAGTACGCGCGGGAGAAGCTGCTCTTGGTCCACTGTATCGTCCAGAAGCCCCTCAAGGGCGAGCACCGGGCCTTCTGGTGCCACAGCGCCTTCGGGCCGGCGGGGATGGAGTGGGACGAAGCGATCAAGATTCTGGCGGAGAACGGCTTCACGGCCATCCTGCCGAACATGCTCTGGGGCGGCGTCGCCTACTACGAAAGCTCCGTGCTCCCGGTCGCGCCCGAGGTGAAGGAGAAGGGCGACCAGATTGCCAAGTGCGTCGCCGCCTGCCGAAAACACGGCGTCGAGTGCCACGTCTGGAAGGTCAACTACAACATGGCCTGGAACGCGCCGAAGGAGTTCCTTGCGCGGATGAAGGCCGAGGGCCGCACGCAGGTGACGTTCGGCGGCAAGCCCGAAGACCGCTGGCTCTGCCCCTCCCACCCCGACAACCAGAGGCTTGAGATTGACGCGATGGTCGAGGTGGCCACGAAGTACGACGTGGACGGCATCCACTTCGACTACATCCGCTACCCCGGCCCCGAGGGCTGCTTCTGCCCCGGCTGCCGCGAGCGCTTCGAGGAGGTTCTTGGGGCGAAGGTCGCCAACTGGCCCGCCGACACGCGGAAGGACGACGCGATTCGGGCCAAGTGGCTCGACTTCCGTCGCGAGCAGATCACACGGGTCGTCTCCGCCACCGCCGACCAGGTTCGCAAGGCCAAGCCCAAGGTGAAAATCTCCGCCGCCGTCTTCGCCAACTGGGCCATTGACCGCGACGGGGTCGGCCAGGACTGGCGGCTCTGGTGCGAGCGCGGCTGGCTCGACTTCGTGTGCCCGATGGACTACACGCCGCACATCGCATCGTTCGAGAACCTCGTGAAGCAGCAGCTCGAGTGGGCGGGCAAGGTGCCCTGCTATCCCGGCATCGGGCTGGGCGTCTGGCCCCCGGGCGACAACATCGTGAAAATCATTGACTTCATCGGCGTCACCCGCAAGCTGGGCACAAAGGGCTTCACCATCTTCGAGTACACCGCCCCCGTCGCCCGCGACATCGTGCCCCTGTGCGGGAAGGGGATCACGAGGAAAGAGTGATGGCCCGCGGAACACACAGGAAGACGCGGAACCAGAATGGCTGAACGCGAAACGCCTTCACAAGCAGTGCTGATGGCCCTCGGCGAGCATTTCGCCGCGGGCTACTTCGAGGAGCCGGCCGCCTCGCCGATGCAGCGCCTGTCGCGCGCCGTGCGGCGGCGGTTCGAGCATCGCAAGCCCATGCCCTATGACGGCGGGTTGCTCTATCCCTGCGGGCCGTGCTATCCGCCCGATGAGAACCGCATCCTGGCGCCCAGCTACTCGTTCACCTGGAGCTACAACGATGCCGCGGTGGACGC
>VGYV01000905.1 GCA_016872855.1 Planctomycetota bacterium | reverse complement strand
AGCAGCCCGACGTGCTTGCCCGCCATCTTGAGGTAGCTGAGGACCTGGGCCTCGAACACAGGATCGTGGCGCTCAACGCTCTTGATCTCCACGACAACACCGTCGTCAACGAGGAGATCCAGGCGATGCTCCCCAATGGTCCGCCCCTTGTAGTGGACGGGCACCACCATTTGCCGGCAGAACTTGATGCCTGCGTCCTCAAGTTCAATCGCCAAGGCTGACTCGTAGATCGACTCCAGCAGCCCGGGGCCAAGCTCACGGTGGACAGCGATCGCGCAGCCGATGATCTTCTCGGTCAACTTGTCTTGCTGTTCCATGTCCGATCCTCCTTCCCGTTCTCTCTGTGCCCTCTGTGCCTCTGTGGCTAGTCCGCTCTTTCGACTCGGATCGCCTCGCCGCTCTTGACCTTCGCCAGCTCATTCGGATCGCCATCGAGCGTCCCCACCACGTTCACCGGGCTTGCCGGCGTCTGGCCGTAGAAGAGGCACAGGCAATCGCCGTCGGGCCAGAAGGCCACGGTGCCCGAAGGCACCTTCGCCTGCGCGTCGTCGGGGTCCACGTGCACGGGAATCTCGAAGTACACCTCCTTGCCCCAGAGCTGCGCGCGGCTCTCAATGGGCAACGCCGCCAGAATCTCCCGCGCCGTCGCCGTCTCGTTCAGCGTCGCGGTCGTCTCGACTTCTCCCGCTCGAATGAGTATCCTAGCCATAGCTGGTCCCTTCGAGTTGGCAGCTCTTGTGGGCGGGGCGTCTCTGCCCCGCGCGGGGCACGGAGGCCCCGCCCACATTGTAGCCAAGTCGAGTGTAGCGGGGCATGAAGGCCAAGTCAAACGTCCGAAGGGAGACGGCGATGCGAACGCTCTGTCTGCCCGCTCTGCTCGTGGCGTGTTCGGCTCTCGCAGCGGAACGGGGGCCGTTTCAACGGGAATGGCTCCACGTGTCCGAGACGTCCGCGGCCATCTACTGGCAACTCGATGACATTCGCAAGGAGGCCCCGAGCCGCGTCGAGTATGGCAAGACGAAGGAACTGGGCAGTGCGACCGAGCCCACGCCTGGCCCCCGCTGGGCGCACTTCCATCGCCTCAAAGGGCTTGAGACCGGCGCGACCTACCACTACCGCCTCGTCATCTTCGACCCGAAGACGGCCCGGCCGACGAAGAGCGACACCCTCACCTTCACCACGAAGAAGGCCGAGAACGCCATTCGCATCCCGCAAGAGGTCAAGGGGCCGCCTTTCGTCCTCGACAGGGCCGGCGCGACCTACCTTCTGACGCAGGACGTTACCGCCGACGGCCAGGCATTCGTCATCACGGCCCCGAACGTGACGCTCGACCTCGATGGCCACACGCTGGTCTTCGGCAACAACACGGCGGAACAGGTCAGCGGCGTTCTGGCGAAGAACACGGGCAAGGCCACCATCTGCAACGGCCACATCGTCCAGGGCGCGAAGAGCAAGGCATACAGCACGGCGGTCGAGAGCCGCTGGCGGGCCGAGCCGACCGAAATCTTCGGCATCAGCACGGACGTGCATCTGCCCTGCGCCTACCCCGTCAAGTTCCTCGGCAAGGCCGCGAACGTCCACATCCACCACAACCACCTCGCCAGCCGCGTCACCGAGATCGAGAGCCGCCACTACCCCGGCAACGACCTCCTGCGGCTCGACATCGCCGGCGGCGACATCGAAGTCGCCGACAACCTCTTCACGGGCGGCTGCCACGTCGGTCTCCGCCTCGCAGGCCAGGGCGACAAGGCCGAGGTCCACCACAACGACATCCGCCACCACATGCGCTACGTCAACGGCTACGCCCTCGCCTGCTCCTGCCCTGGGCTGAACGTGCATCACAACCGCGTCACTTCGATGGGCCGGGGCGCACACCTCACCGGGCCCGACATTCAGTTCCACGACAACTACCTCGACCTCGTGGGCCACGCCGACCTGGACGACATGCCTGCCAAGAGCCGCCCCTTCAAGACCATTCGCGTCGAGCTCCACGGCATCAAGTTCGAAGGCGACAAAGTGACCAACTGCAAGGTCACTGGCAACTACTGCCGCATCGTCCAAAAACTCCCCGACAAGGAGTGGGACTACGTTCCCGCGACGCCGCTGAACATCGCCTGCTACAACCCGAACGCGATGAACGAGATTGCCGACAACACCTTCGTCGCTCTCACCGAGTACCGCAAGACCCGCCACGGCGGCTACGGCGCCTCGGGCCAGTGGGCCTGCCCCCTCTACTTCGTCGGCATGGACAAAGGCCCGGCCGAGCCGCGAAAGTGGTCCGCCTGGATTCACGACAACCGCTTCATCAGCAACGACCTCTTCGTCGGCGCCACCGGCCCCGTCAACATGACCGTCCGCATCGAGAAGAACGCCTTCACCCTCGCCAGTGCTCCGCCGCCCACTGAGGGCCGCCAACCCTTCTGGAAGCTCGGCCCCGCCGTCGAGGCCGCGATCAAGGCCGGCGGCAACCGCTTTGAGGGAATCCCGCCCAACGTCGAACGTTGAACGTCGAACTCCCAACGTCGAACAGAAGACCAGAACAAGCCATAAGGAATGCAGGAAAGCAGGAAAGGAAGTGAGGCATGGGGACGCTCTGGGCCGCAGCCCAAGAGCGTTCTCTTGGCCGCCTGGTTCGCTTCGCGCAATTGGGGTCCTTCGCGGGCTTGCCTCTTCTCCTGCCTTCCTGCCTTCCTTATACACCACTCTTCTCTGTGCTACAAACCCGCAGGATCTTGTTTTTCTGCAAGAAATCCGGGAGAAGAGTCGAGGACGAGGACGACGACGAGGACGAGGACGATTCTTGGCTGCCGTCTGTCATCTGTCGTCTGTCGTCT
>VGYV01000904.1 GCA_016872855.1 Planctomycetota bacterium | reverse complement strand
GCGGGCGGCGTTCCCACGGCTCACGCCGTGGGCTACCATCTGCCGCCCCTGACGGGGCTTGGCGAGATGGAAGACGCTCCCTGCGAAACCGGGGGCGTGTCAGCGCGCCGCTCTTGACGAGGCGGGGCGGGGGCGCTAGGGTAGGATGCCGGATGGCGGCTCTCTGGATGTGAAGACTGCCTGAAGGCAGGACTCCGAACGCGCCTGTGTTTGGAGTCCTGCCTTCAGGCAGTCTTCTGCGGCCCCGTGGGGTGAGGACGTGGCGAGAACTCAACGGAACCCAGCTCGAAGGAGGCGTCGCATCATTGCCGCGCTAGCCGTTCTTGGCGTGCTCATCCTTGCGGTTGGCGGCTACCTGGGCTACCGCTTCCTGCGGCACCGCGACCTTCGGCGAATGGTCGAGCGGGCGGCGGCCGAGGCCGAGAAGCTCTCCGACCCCGTCCTCCGCCGCGACCTGAAGGCCCACGCCGACTTCCTCGCCGCCCGCCTCGAACAGCTTCGCCGCAAGGACATCCTCCTCGGCCGGCTCGACGACGAGGTGGTGGAACTGCTCCGCGCCTGCCAGGGCAAGGTGCCCAAGCCCCACCTACGCCCAGGCCACCACGTGCTCATCACCGCCTCGAAGGTGGACAGAGGAGAGTACCTGCCCACCTCGCTCGCCGTGCCCGAGGGCTGGAACGGCACGGACCCGCTGCCCCTCGTCCTCGACCTTCACGCGGCAGGGGTGAAGGAGATGACGCACTGCTTCCCCGTGCGGGGCTATCCGGGCGTGCTGTGCATGACGCCCCTCGCCCGCGGGAGCCACGACTACGTGGGCGTGCAGATGACGGCGGTCGAGGAGTGCCTGGCCGACGTGCGGCGCCGCTATCCTGTTTCGCGGCTCTACGTTGTTGGCCACTCGATGGGGGGTACAGGCGCTTGGCTCTTCGCCCAGCGGCACGTCGCCGAGATCAGCGGCCTGGCCCCCTGGATGGGCAACGCCGACCCCGATGCCTGGAAGGGAGTTTGGGAGGAGGAGGAACGCCCCGTCCTCTCGCCTGCGGGCCGCGCCTGCGCGATGGCCCAGCGCGCGCGGATGCCCGTCGCCCGCGTCGGACAGCTCGCGGGCCGCCCCGACCTACCCATCTACATCGGCCACGGGGCCGACGACACGATCGTGCCCGTCGGCCACAGCGACTCGATGGCCGAGAAACTCCGCGCCCTCGGGGCCAAGAACCTCCGTTACGACCGCTTCGACGGCGTCGGCCACGGCGGCTTCCCCGTCTCCTGCGACGAGCAGATCGCCTGGCTGCTCTCTCACCCGCCGACCGAACCCAGCGAGCTTGTGGCGATCATCCCGCCGCTCACGTTCGTCGCCGACATGGTCGGCGCGCCGCCGTATCGAGCCATTGACCCGCTCAAGGAGGCCAAGCTCATCGTCCGCGACGGCAAGTTCGCCGGCGGCGAGAATGTCGAGGCCGCGACGGATTCCCCGCCCAGCAAATGGCACTACCCCGGCCCCGCAGGCTTCGCCTTCGAACATCCCGTCGCCTTCGCTTTGCTGCCCGACGCGCCTCCCGCCATCGCGGAATGCGTCAGCGAGTTGGGCCCCGCGTGGTCGCAGCGATACGGCGGATGGATTCCCCACGTCGCCATGCGCCAGGGCTTCGGCGTGTTCCCGACCGAGAGCACTGGGGAGCCTTGCACGCTCATCGCCCTTGGGTCCCCCAAGGAGAATCCCGCGGTGAAAGTTGCGCTGGAGGGCCTCGACGTGGCGGTGAGAGAGGGCGAGGTGCGCCTCTTCGGCCACACCTTCCGCGGCGAGGACATCGGGCTGATCATGCTTCGTCCCCACCCTACCGAGCCCAAGGCCGCCACGCTCGTCGTCTGGGGCTCGACGCCCGACGCCTATCGCCAGCTCTGGAAGCGCTTCGGCCACGTCGTCCACCTGGAGGGCGACCGGGGACGCTGGTACTTCGACTACGCTGTCTTCGACCGCAAGACGTGCGGTCCCGATTCGTTCCTCGCCGTCGGCTGGTTCGACCACCACTGGCGGTTCGACCCCAAGCTCCTCTTCGAGGGCAGCGCGGAACTGCGGGCGAAAATGCCCGGCAGCCATTGGGCAGTGAAGCCCGCAGCGGGCGACAGCCGCGTGTGGCTCTCGACCCTGGCGCCCGAGGGCATCGAGTCGCGCCGCGGCCCCCTCGCCTTCGACCGCTCGGCCGGCGTGGACGCCGGTCCGCTGATGCTCCAGGGCACGGAGTTCGCGCTCGGCATCGGCATGGTCCCGCCAGCCAACGCCACGTGGCGGCTCGACGGCAAGTTCGCCCGCTTCCGAGCCAAAGTGGGACTCGAGCACACGGGGACGAAGTACCCCCTTCGCTACGAGAACGAGCGCGTCCAATTCGAGGTCTGGGCCGACGGCTTCTGCCTCGCCTCCTCCGCCATCCTCTCCGCCACGGACGGCCTGGCCGAGTTGGACGTTCATATTCGCGGGGCCAAGTGCCTCAGCCTCAGGGCAGCGAACACCACCAAGTTCATCTGGCACTACGGCCCGGTGGGCTGGGGCGAGGCTGAGCTGGTCCCAGAGTGAGACACGGACTGACACGGACGGGGCACCGGCAGCGTGTGTGTCCGTGTGGGTCAGTGTTCGCCGCCCGGGGGTCATGTCCGCCGCCCGGGCGCCCGGGGGTCAGACCTCAATTCTCGATTCTGCTGAGAAACCCCCTTGTGCGGATCGTGCTCTTGTGCGTCGCAAGTGGCTGAGGCAAGAGCCGTGCGGCCTCACGGGGAGCGTGAGTGAGGCAAGCGGGGGGTAGCCGGCCTGTGCCATGCTCGCAGTGGAGGCATCGTGGG
>VGYV01000903.1 GCA_016872855.1 Planctomycetota bacterium | reverse complement strand
CCTCGACCGAGCGACCCTCGGGCGCCTCCTGGCCGAGGCCGCCGCGGCCAAGCCGGCACGGCACCGCGGCACCTTTCGCGGGGAGATGCACAGGATTGGCGGCTGACGCCGGCCGGCCTCACGCGCCCCGTGACCAGTCGGCTCGGCGGATGAGGCGGGCGAAGAACTCAGAGCGCGTGCCAAACCGTGCGAGAGCGGCGAGGGCGCCTTCGGCGAAGGCCGCCGCGCGCGCCTTGGCCCCTTCCAGGCCATACAGCGACACCGCGGTCAGCTTCCTCGCGTCCAGCCCCGTGCCCTTCCCCGCGCTCTCGACGCCGCCGACCACGTCCGCCGTGTCGTCGAGGAACTGGTAGGAGAGTCCGAGGCCCATGCCGCACTCGCAGAAGACCGCGGCGTCGGCCTCGCTGGCATCGCACAGGATGGCGCCCGCCTTGGCACTGGCGGCGTAGAGCGCGCCCGTCTTCAGCCGGTAGCATCGCAGGAGGGCCTCCGTGTCGCCCCCACCCGCCGCCTGCGTGACGTCCATCTCCTGTCCCTCGAACATCTGGCAGGCCGCCTTGGCCAGCTCGAGGGCGGCGGCCACCCGCCGCTCGGGCGAGGCTAGCGGGTTGTCCAGGGCCACGCGATAGCCCAGGTTCACCAGGAACGCCGGCGCCATGTCCACCGCCCACTGCGGGAAGAGCAGGTGGGCGCAGGGCTTCCCGCGCCGAACCGTCGCGTTGTCCATCGAAGGCAGATCGTCGAGCAGGAGCGACGCAGCGTGGGCCAGCTCGGCGCCGCAGGCCCCCGGGAGGCATACGTCCAGCGCGTCGTCGCGGAACGCGGCGCCCGCCGCCACCGTGGCGATGGCCCGCCACCTGTGCCCGCCGCCGAGCGCCACGTACTGCGCCACGCGGCTCACCGCTGTGTCGCCCACGGCGGCGAACTGCCTCCTGAGGGCGTCCTCCACGCCCTGCCGCACACGCATCGCGAAGCCGTCAAACGCTGTCTCGCCGCTCATCGGCCACCCAGCTTGGGGATAGGGACACACCAGGCCGCGCCATTGCCGCCAGGGATGTTACCAAGCCGGCCCACCGCTGTCAAACACCCCAGGCACCCAGGGCTCCTGAGCATGACTTCCGACATTCGCGCAGGCCGCGTCGTTCTTCTTCTCGTGCTCGTCGTCGTCCTCGTCGTCGAGTGCTGGGCTCTATCCCATTCGGGACTCGACGACGAGGACGACGACGACAACGACGACGATTGTGAGGTGCGGCGAGTGTCAAGACCGGGAGTCATCCCCAGGGCGCCTCCCCTGCTTGATCTGCCGCCGCCCGCGGTGAATAATGCTCCCGGCCGCCCGTCTAGCATGGTAGAGCGGGAGAGCTGGACACCGGCCACAGGCCAGGAGAAGCCCAATGAAGACGAGAACCGCCATCGCCTTGATCCTCGCCCTCGCCCCCGCGCTCGCCGCAGCCGCTCCCACCCTCTCCACCGAGTACCGCTATGCCGCCCAGATCAGCGAGTACTTCGTCCGCGGCGACGCCGCGGTCTCCGAGAGCACCGTGCTCAAGCGCGGCCTCCGCCTCGCCGCCTGGGATGCCGAGGATGAGCAGGAGGCCAGCCGCGTAGCCGTCGCCAGCGCCGTCTACTTCTTCCAGGTGCCCCTCGCCGCCCGCGCCGTCGCCATCGAGGTCGCCTACCGCCCCGACGAGGCCGCACGCGACAAGAAGGTCGCTGGCTTCCTCTTCGTCCGCAACAAGGCCATCGAAGACCAGTTTGCCGAGCAGAACAAGGACCACGCGCGCCCCGTTGAGGAGCCAGGCTTCTTCGGCAACACCTACTTCCTCCCCGCCGCCGAGCCCCGCGCCGCCATCACCGTCCCCGCCGAAAACCACGTGATTGATGGCGTCCTCGAGGTCCACCTCACCGCCGGCGCGGGACAGGTCTTCGACGCCCAATACGTCCAGGTCACTGCCCTCGGCGCCGAGGTCGCCCCACGCATAGAGGAAGTCGCCGCCCAGAACTACGTCCCAGACCCCTACGCGTATACCTACTTCTACTACTACACCGGCCCGTCCTACTACCCCTACGCCACGTACTACGACTGCTTCTACATCACGTCGTTCGACCCCATCTTCTGGCATCAATGGTGCCTCCGCCGTGCCCACTACCTCCTGCACCACCCCTGGTGCTACCGCCCGCGCCACTACCACCACCACCCGCTCATCGTCCTCGGCAGGCCCTTCTACGTCGTCCGCCCCCTGGCCGTCCGCTACCGCGACGACTGGTATCGCCGCGCCTTCCGCGTTGACCCAGACCGCTGGGGCCGCGACGACCTCCAGCACCTCGTCCGCCGGCCAACCCTCCGCCTCAACCCCGACGAGACCCGCCAGCGCGACGCCTTCGCCCACCAACTCGTCTCCAGCGGCCGCGACGCCGAGACCCAGCTCCGCCGAACCCTTGGCGACCGCTTCCACGAACACTTCCGCGACCCGCGCCGCGTCCATCCCCAGGCCCTCCACACCCTCCAGACCCTCCGCGACCGCGAGGACATCCAGCGCACCCGCGACGCCTGGGACTCCCTCCACGCCGCACGCTGGAACGCCGGTGACCGCCGCCCCGCGCCCAGGCAGCACCTCCCCACTCCCCCGCGCATCCGCGTCGAAAGCGACCGGCCCACCATCGCCCCCGTCCCGCCCCAGCTCACGCCCACGACCCGCCCCTCAATCACAGAGGAGCGACCGCCCCGGCCCACAGGGCGCGACGGCTTCCCCGGCCCCCCCCCCGGCCCCCCCCCCCCCCCCCCCCCCCCCCCCCCCCCCCCCCCCCCCCCGGCCCCCCCCCCCCCCCCCCCCCCCCCCC
>VGYV01000902.1 GCA_016872855.1 Planctomycetota bacterium | reverse complement strand
CGGCGGCAACCCCGAGAAGAAGAAGTGCCCCGACGACTCGACCGCCGCACTCGTCGAGACCCTCAACGCCTACAAGCCCGACCTCTTCATGACCAGCGGCCACGCCACGCCCCGCGACTGGCAGATTGGCTACTCCTACAAGAACGGCCAGTTCCGCTGCAAGGGCGGCCAGCTCTTCGGCCTCGACCTCCAGGGCAAGGCCCACCCAATCGTCTCGCCGAACCCCAAGGTCTACCTGCCCGCGGGCAACTGCCTGATGGGCCACATCCCCGACCGCGATTGCATGGCCCTTGCCTTCCTCCGCACGGGCGGCGTGTACCAGATGATCGGCTATGTGGTCTCCACCTGGCACGGCTACGGCGGCTGGGGCGTGCGCGACCTCTTCGTCGGCCAGCCGGGCCGCTACACCTTTGCCGAAGCCTTCTACGCCAACGCCCAGGCCCTCATCCACCAGCTTGAAACCCGCTTCCCCAGGACGGCTCGCGTGAACTTCGACCGCTTCGACCTCGAACGTGACCCTCGCCTCCTCGGCCGCCTAGCCGCCCAGCATGGCCTCCGCGACAGGGACGAGATGGGCCTTCTGTGGGACCGCGACACGGTGGCCTTCTACGGCGACCCCGCCTGGGAGGCCCGCCTGGCCCCGCGTCCGCTGGCCTGGGACCAGCGGCTCACCGAGAAGGGCGGCGTCCACGCCTTCGAGCTGGCCGCCAACCAGGAGTGCGCCCCGAGCCGCCCCGCCTTCGCCCTCCTCCCCCGCCGCATCGGCGAGGCCCAGGTCACGGAGGGCGCCGACCTACGCCCCGTCGTCACCGACAACTTCCTCCTCCTGCCCCTCCCAGCCAAGCTCGAGAAGGGCAAGACCCTCCGCGTCGCGTTCACTGTGGCGCCGCCGCACTGAAACCCCCAGCGTACAGAGAGGCAGCCCGAGGGGCGATGGCCGCCCCCCGGGCTGCTCGCACTATCCGCAGGCTGACCCGCCAGAGGGTCACTTCGTCTCGGTCTTCGGCGCCTCGGCCTTCGGCGCCCGCGGCGGCCGGGGGATGCCGATGGAGCGCAGGAGCAGTTTCCCCTCCTGCTCGCTGTAGACAATGCCTACCTTGGCCGGGAGCACGACGTCCAGGGCCTTGTCGCCTTCGGCCTTGAGGGAGACGACCACCTTCTCGCCGTCGAGCTTGGCCGAGGCTACCTTGCCCTTCGTGACGACCGCGCCCTCGACCTCACGGAAGCCGCGCTCGCTGGCCGCGGGACGGATGCTCTGGGCCTGCTTCACGCCCTCCTTCTCGACGTACTGGAGCTTCACGTCCACCGACATCTCGAGGGTCTTCTTCCCCGCGTCGCCGCCGAGGTCAATCTGCCACTTCACCACCTCACCCGCGACCTCAGCGGAGACGAAGGTTCCGGTCCCGAAACTCGGCATCTGCTTCGGCTGCTCGCCTGCCACGGCCATGCACGCCACGGCCAACACGAGACCGACCACAACACACGCCCTCATTGAGCGCTCCTTCTTCGCCCCCGCCGGGAACGGTGTTATGCTCTCCTGCACTGGGGGCACCGCGCAAGAGGCCAACGTACTAAGAAGGACTCCGAATCCCCTTCCCTTGCTGCGCAGCACCCAGTGCAGTCCCACCGCCCACGCTAGAGGACCACCTCGATCCCCTTGATCCTCTGGCGCGGCGCCTCTGAGCCAACCCTCCGCAAGGCGGCGTCAACGGTCTCGAGCTTGCTTTCGGCTCACCTGGGCACGAGGACTCCGGGGGCGGGAGGGAAGTCGAGGTCCATCAGTCTGGCGAGGCAACTGATCTCGTTGGTGCAGTTGCCATACACCAGGATGCAATTGGCGGCGTCGGGGTCGGGACGGCCCGGCCTGTCCTCCAGCTCGATGGTCACCGCGGTCTGGTGGCCTCCTTTGGCCGTGATGTCAGAGTAGCAGACCTTCCCGGTGGTCATGAGGAGCCTGGAGTCCTTGAGTTGCAGGCGGGTGATCGGCTCGCCCTTGCGCCAGCGCACCTGAATGCCGAAGTCCTTGCCGCCCGGGCCGGGCCCGATGGCGAACGAGGCGGGCGGCTCAAAGTCGTAGCCGAGCAGCCGTATCGGGCAGGTGAAGTAGCTGGCGAGGAAAGTGCTGTCGCCCTGTTTGGCAAGTGGCCCGTGGAGGAAGGCCGCCCGGTCAAGGAGGAACCCTATCATCATCAGCATCAGGGTCGCGTCGCGGTCGAACGCGGCCGCGATGCCGCTATCGGCAAGCGCGGGGAACGCGAGGACTGGCGCAGCGCCATACTTTGCCTGGTCTGCGAGGGTGATGGCCTGGCAGTTTTCCGCCGCCAGGAGGTCGCGGCAGCCGAGGTAGAGCTTGGCCGCCGCGATCATCTCTTGCCTCACCTTCTCGCAGCGCGCGGGCTCCATTTGGGGCAGCCACTTCTCCTCGCCTGGCATCTTCTCGTAGCCTCTGTGGCCCTCAGGCGTCCCGTCCATCCTGCCCTGGTGCATGTAGTGGACGGCCGCCGCTGTGGCTTCCTTGTCGTCGGCCTTCGCGATCTCCTCATCCAACCGCTTCCGCGGCACGGGGTGGAAGGTGGTGCCGAGTTGCGGGTGGGTGGAATCGGCCGCCCCGGCCTCGTCGGTCACCACGCACACGCGGGCGGCTCGCATCTGGCAGGCGGCCTTGACCAGCCGCAGACCCGTCCTCAGCCACTCGGGGTCGCTCGTTGAGGCCAGCAGGTATCGCTTCCGGCTCAAGTCCGGCTTCCAGCCCCAGGACTTGGCCAAGTCGTCAAAAAACCCTCGGTGGCCTTGGAAGAGGACGTCCACGCAGGGCATTTCCGTCTTGGGGCTCTGCTCTCTCAC
>VGYV01000901.1 GCA_016872855.1 Planctomycetota bacterium | reverse complement strand
CGTCCACGGCGACGCCCCAGGCCCCCACAACCCAGGCATCGTCCACCGCCTCGACTACGACACCACGGGCGTCATGGTCGTCGCCAAAACCCCCGCCGCCCACGTCCACCTCTCCCGCCAGTTCGAGGCCCGCACCGTCCGCAAGGAATACCTCGCCCTCGTCCGCGGCCGCGTCCCCCGCCGCTTCGGCCAGATTGACGCCCCCCTCGGCTACTCCCCCGAGCGCTACGGCCTCATGAGCGCCAAGCCCGACGCCCGCAGCCCTCGCCCCGCCCTCTCCGTCTACGAAGTCCGCGAGCGCTTCGCCAACCACACCCTCGTCAGCGTCATCCCCAAGACCGGCCGCACCCACCAGATACGCGTCCACTTCGAACACATCGGCCACCCCCTGATCGGCGAGAAACACTACCGCGGCGGCCTCTCCCCCGACCCCATCGAGACGCTCATGCCCCGCCTTGCGTTACACGCCTGGCGCCTCAGCATCGTCCACCCCACCACCCACAAGCCCCTCGACCTCACCGCCGACCTCCCCCCGGACCTCCGCTCCACCCTCGACCACCTCCGCGCCCGCGAGCCCGACACCCCATCGTAGGGACACGCGGCCCGCGTGTCCCTGGCTCTCGACAGGCGAGCCGCCTGTCGCCACGCCTGCCGCTGGGTGCTGGAGCGACACGCTGCCCGACGCCCCGGCGGCACAGCCCTCCAGCCTGTGAGCCGACGGCTGGGTGGACGCGATGGACAAGATGGACAAGATGGACAACAAGCAGAACCCTCTCGCCTTTCCTCGTCCGTCCAGTCCATCATGTCCACCCTGTCCACCCCGTCCACGCCTGGCCTCTTCTACTGCCCTGCCGCCGACGGGCGCCCCAAGCGTTTGACGGGACGTAGCACTTCAGCCGAATGAAGTGGGAGTTTGGAGTGCGGCCTTCAGGCCGTATCTGGTGCCCCTGGCGCCCCAAACTACGGGCTAAAGCCCGCACTCCGAACCCGGCGCACCATCTGAGGGTGACGGTTGGCTCTCCACTTCATTCGGCTGAAGTGTTACGACAGGACAAGCCCGAGAGGCGTCACGTCTTTGGCCTTGAACCATACGTTCGAATGCTGCTCGGCCAGGTCTTGACAGTGCGGTTGCTCGCGGATAGGATGATGGCGCGGCCAGAATCGTGACACCCAAGCCCTCATTGGTGTCAGGCCCGAAGCTGAGGACGCGGGCCTGAACCCGTGCGTCAGCCTGTTGGGCTGTAGAGAATTGAGGTCTGACCCCGCGCCCGCACTGGCTCGCCCGGTCCGGCAGTCAGTGAGCTGATTCCTACCATCTTCGCGCGGGCCGCTGCACCGAAGCCCCAGAGAGCATCATCCCCACACCGAACACCGTTCCATAGAACCCGATCCCGAGGCAGCCAAGGGGGAGCTTGCCGCCCAAGAGAGGAGGCCCGAAGAAGAGGGCGATGATCCCGGCAATCCCAATGGCACACGCCACGGCGTAGGCGTTCCTGTGGTGAGAGCCAACGAACTGGGCATAGACCGGGCCTATGCCAAGGAGAGGGACAAGATACAGCAGCAGCAGCAGATTGCGCCAGCCAGATGAAGCTTCCCCTCCTCCGTCGGTGTCGGCCAGGGCGGAAAGCCCCCAGGCCAAGCCTGGGATTCTGTACCCGCCAAACGAGAACAAGCCTATATCGATCCAAGGCAGGAAGAAGCTGACCAGCACCAGCGCTCCACCACCAACAACAAGCCAGTTCATTGCATTCGCGGCACCTCTTGTGGTGAGGGAACCCGCCAACGGGAGAGAAGCAGGAGATGGCCCCGACCGAGAGCTGAACAGGTGTGCTAGCTCTGGCACCTGCGCTGCCGGAGACCAGGTCGGCATTCCCTCCTTCCATACGAGAGTGGTCCTGTTGGGCCCGGAGCCAAGCAGGAGAAGGCGGAGTTCGTCCTTCGCTAGAGGCCCCTTTCTTCCACCGTCGATTACGGCGTACCAACACCTCTCCGGTTCCGCCAGCAATTCCTCTGGCGTCGCCGGCAGACATGCTCCAACGCCGCCCGTGGTCGCTTGCTGGCCCATCACGAAGACCTGGCCACACGCGCAGCTCATCCGTTCGCCGGCAGCCCCATCGGGCACCCTATGCACCTTGCCACAGCTGGGGCACGAAGTCGTTGCGGCCACGCTGCTCTCCCTGCCATAGCCCAAGCCAGAGCACGGCTGCTGTGCGGCGACCGGGGGAAAAGTCGGAGGGGTTCCTCCTTCTCTGCGCGCATCCCGTTGAGAGACGAACATGTCCGCCAGTTCGCGCAGTCCACCTGCCCGCACCCAGCCGGGCATCCCCTCCCTCCAAACGGGAGTGTCCTTGTCGACCTCAGACGCGGCCAAGAGACAGCGAAGTTGCGGAGTGGAGAGAGGGCCTCTCTTCTGTCCACCGATCACGGCATACCAGGACGGTCCTCCTTCCTGGGCCGTAAGGAGCACTTCAGGTGATTCGTCCCCGGTAGCACACGCGCCAACCAGAAAGGTGTCACCGCAGGCTGGGCACCGAGCACGCCTCCCGAAGAACTCTGGTGGGACATTCAGCGGCCTGCCGCACTTCGGGCACACTACTCTTGCTGCCATGACTTCTCTCCTCCGATGGTCACGAGGCGGAGAACGACCTCTGTGCAGCGGTCGCACGAGACCTGCCCTCACGGTCCCATGCACCTGGCCAACGTGCCATTTCAGCCGAATGGCAGGCGGTGTCAAATCTTCAAATATGCCGCTTCGGGGTTCTTTGTGGGTAGCCCCCAGGGGTTGTGGTTGTCGGTCGGCGCGAGCAGCTGGCGATCCAGCGCCGGCACAGGTGTATTTCGGCGTAAGTCC
>VGYV01000900.1 GCA_016872855.1 Planctomycetota bacterium | reverse complement strand
CGGAGGGCGGCCTGCCGGCGCGCCTCCTCGAGGGACGCGCCGCAGTAGGGACACGACTGCTCGGCGACCGCGACGTTTTTGCGGCAGGAAGGGCAGGGCTCGGTCTCCTGGAGGCCGATGGCCGCGTCCTTGGGGATGATGGCTTCGGCCGCGCCGCCCGTGCCCCTCTCGCGCTCGGCGAGGTACTGCTCGAGGTCCTTGTGCATCTTCTTGCGCAGGAGCCCCCGGAGCTGGGCCACCGGGAGCACCCCCAGCTCGGCCATGATCTGGCGGAGGACAGCCATCCGGCCCTGGGCCTCCTGCCGGCGCTGCTCGGCCAGGCAGCGCCGGATATCGTCCTCGCTCAGGGCGGCCTCGCGGCGCACGATCTCGAGAAGCTCGGCGTCCTCGGTCCGCTGGGTGGCCCGCACCTGGCGCAGGAGAAGCTCGGCCACCTGGGCCGGCCTCAGGAGGCCGGCGCGGGTGAGGAGGCGCGGGAGGCGGGCGTTGGCCTCGGCCCCCGTCCCCAGGGCCTTCTGCTGGCGCACGGCCTCGGCGATCTGGCCCTCCTGGGCCAGGCCGGCCTCGACGGCGAGACGGGCGAAGTCCTCGCCCGTGTGCGCCTCGTCCCGCGAGCGGGCGCGCTCGGCCAGTTGCTGCACCTGGTCCTGGGTGAGGAAGCCCTCCTCGACCAGGAGGGTGGGAAGGTCGGCCCCAGCGCCATGGGCGACCTCCTGGCGGGCGATGCACTGGCGGAGCTGGTCTGGGGTGACAAGGCCACCGCCGACGGCCTCGCTGGCGACCGAGAACTCGCGGCGCGGGTGCTCGACCTGTTGCATGCCCTGGACGCGTTCGGCGGCCTCGCGGTCGAAGGGGAGGAGTGCGCGAACGACCTCGGACGCGCTCTGGTAGCGGTTCTCGCGGGCCTTCTCCATCATGCGCAGGACGATCTTGGCGATGGCGTGCGGGATGCCGGGGTTGTAGTGCCGGGGGTCGGCGGGCGGCTGGTTCTGGTGCTTGAGCATGATCGAGAAGGCGTCCTCCCCCTCGAAGGCGTCGCGCCCGGCCACCATGCGGTAGAAGGTCGTGCCGAGGGAATAGATGTCCGTCCGCGGGTCGAGCCGCGTGCCGGAGCATTGCTCGGGGCTCATGTACGTGGGGGTGCCGAGGACCACGCCATCGCGGGTGATGTGCCCGGACTCGCCGCGGAGGCTCTTGGCGAGGCCAAAGTCGGCCAGCTTGGCCACCCCGCTCGCGGTCACAAGGATGTTCTCGGGCTTGAGGTCGCAGTGGATGATCTTCCTCTCGTGCGCGAAGGCAAGCCCTTCCGCGATCTGCCGCACGATGTTCACCGCCTGCGGAATGGGGATGACCTTCACTCGCTCGAGGATGTCGGCGACGTTTCGCCCCTCGACGTACTCCATCACGATGGCGTGGATGCTCCCCTCCTCGCCAAAGTCGTGAATGGCCACGATACTGGGGTGCAGCAGGTTGGCCAGGGCCTGGGCCTCGCGGCGGAAGCGCCCGAGGAACTCCTCATCCGAGCCCAGCGAAGGCGAGAGGACTTTGACGGCGACGACGCGGTCGAGGGAGACCTGGCGCCCGAGGTAGAGGCGCCCCATGCCGCCCTGGAAGAGGAGCCGCATGATCTCGCAGCCGCAGAGCGTGCGGCCGATGAGCGGGTCCTGCGGGGTGCTGGGGGTATCGGGGCTCATGGCTTCTCGCTGGCCAGCCGGGCGCGGAAGTACTCGAGGGTCCGCCGCAGGCCCTCGCGGCGGTCAACCCGCGGCTCCCACCCCAGCACGCGCCGGGCCTTCGTGATGTCGGGGCGACGGGTCTTCGGGTCGTCACGGTAGTTGTCTGGGAACGGCAGCGAGCGGATGCGGCTGGCGCTGCCCGTAAGCTCGATGATCTCCTGGGCGAGCTGTAGGATCGTGATCTCGGCGGGGTTCCCGATGTTCACCGGCAGGTGCTCGTCGGAGTCCAGCAGGCGGCACACCCCCTCGATCAGGTCGTCCACGTAGCAGAAGCTGCGGGTCTGGCGTCCCTCGCCGAAGATCGTGATGTCCTGGCCCAGGAGGGCCTGGCGGAAGAAGTTCGGCAGGGCGCGCCCGTCGTTCATCCGCATGCGTGGGCCATAGGTGTTGAAGATGCGAACGATGCGGGTGTCGAGGCCGTGGAAGCGGTGATAGGCCATGGTCATCGCCTCGGCGAAGCGCTTCGCCTCGTCGTACACCCCGCGGTAGCCCACCGGGTTCACGTTCCCCCAGTAGTCCTCCGTCTGAGGGTGGACCAGGGGGTCGCCATAGACCTCCGAGGTCGAGGCAAGGAGGAACCTCGCCTTCTTGGCCTTGGCCAGGCCCAGGGCCTTGTGCGTGCCGAGCGAGCCGACCTTCAGCGTCTGGATCGGATACTGAAGGTAGTCCACAGGGCTGGCCGGGGACGCGAAGTGGAGCACGGCGTCCACGGCGCCCTCGAGGAAGATGTAGTTGGTGACGTCGTGCTGGAAGAACTGGAACTGCGGGTTGCCGAACAGGTGGGCGATGTTCGCCGTGCTGCCGGTGATCACGTTGTCAATGCCCAGCACCTGGTGGCCGCGGGCCAAGAGCGCATCGCACAGGTGCGAGCCGAGGAAGCCCGCGGCGCCGGTCACCACCATCCGCATGGGAGACCACTCCAGTCCCCGTACTCCTCCCGCCGACGTCGCACCCTGGCAGTATACCACAGCCTCCCCAACGCTTCAACGCGGGTCCGCAACCAGATAGTTTCTGTTGCGGAAAGCCAAGACTGCCTGAAGGCAGGACTCCAAACAAGGAACGAACGCGTTCGGAGTCCTGGCTTCAGCCAGTCTTTGGCTTCCGAGCACGGCCCGAGTTCGGCGAATTC
>VGYV01000899.1 GCA_016872855.1 Planctomycetota bacterium | reverse complement strand
GTGCATCGCTTCCTCGAACGGGCTCAACCGTATCCAGGGGCCAGTCCCTCCCTTGCCAAGGCTAACACGCCAACTGCCGCTTAAGGAGTCTCACGTGGCCCCCCGTTCGATCCAGAATCGTGGCGAGTTATTTAGCTCGGCTCGCCCCAGTCGGGGATGTCGAGCAGCTCGCCATCGCGGAGCGCCGACTTGTGGGCGATGACGCCCGGGGCGAAGTAGCGCACCGCCTCCCAGGCGTGGACGGCCGGCCGCCGCCCGTGGGCGAGGGCGTCAACGAATTCGTGGACGAGGTAGGCGTGTGAGCCGCGATGGCCGCCGTAGACCCCCTCGTCGGAGGCGGCGCCCCGCCGCCACGCCGCCCAGACCTCGGACGGCAGCGGGTCGCGCATGTCGGCCACGGCGAGCGGCATCGCGCCCTGCCTCGTCATCCAGTGCGAGCCGCCGCAGTGGCCCTCGACGAAGCAGCCGTCGGTGCCCCAGAGCTGGAAGCCCTCGCGGCCGCGGTGGCCAATCCGCCGGTACTCGCAGATCCGCACCGCCGCGCCGTTGGCGCACTGGAAGAGCGCCGTCTCGTTGCTCAGGACGTTGCCGCCCTCGGTGTCGGGGCGGAACCAGTCGTCGCCCGGCAGCGCGTAGCCGAAGGCGGCGACCTTGGTCATCCGCGTTCGCATCACGGAGAGCGGCCCGCCAATCGAGTGGCTGGGGTAGTGCATGGGCACGCCGCCGCTCTTCGAGGGGTCCCAGTCCTTCCCCCAGCGGCTGCGGGCCACGTCGCGCAGGTTGCAGCCGGGGGAATCCACGTCGTGCAGGTACTCGCCCTCGGCGTAGACGAAGCGGCCGAACGCCCCCTCGGCGGCGCGGCGGCGGCAGTACATGGCCTCGGGATGGTAGTAGGACGTTTCGCCGAGCATGTAGTGCAGGCCAGTTCGGCGGACGGCCTCGACTAGCCGGTCACACCAGTCGAGCATCGCGTCGCCGTCGCCGAGGGTGATGATGGGGACGGCGGAGTAGACGTGCTTGCCCGCCTCAAGGGCCTGGATGGCCTGGGGGGCGTGGAGCCAGTGCTGGGTGAAGATGGCGACGGCCTGGAGGTCGCTGCGCAGGACGGCGTCGAGGCTGGGATAGGTTTCGGCGACCTGATGGCGCTCGGCGGCGGCGCGCAGCCGCTCGGCGTTCATATCGCACAGGGCGAAGCGCTCGACGAGCGGGTGGTCGCGGAACAGCCGCACGAACCCCGAACCGAACGAACCGACGCCCACAAGGCCGATGCTGATGCCCATGTCCCGCCTTTCGTGCCTCTTCCCTCCCGAACGTTCCAATACGTTCGGGAGGGTAATGCCATGCTCCAAGGAGCCCGGACAGACAGGTTACCCTCCCGAAGGTGTTGGAACCTTCGGGAGGGAAGCGGTTATTCAGCCAGCTCGACAACCAGGCTCTTCATCGTCGGCTTCGAGGCGCAGAAGATCGTGTAGGTCTCAGCCGGCTTCTGAGCGACGTGCACGTGCTGCTTCTCGGCAGCGCCCTCCTCCCAGGTGTAAGTCACCTTCACGGGGCGGAAGCCACCGTGAGGCTCGCGGTAGTCGGCGTCAATCCGCGTCTGGTAGATCATCGCCACCGTGCGCTGGGCGCCGACGAAGCGGACGAGCGCCGAGCGGGTGCCGGCTGGAACCTTGTCGAGGACGAAGTACTTGCCGTGGTTGCGGGTCGGCCCCTCGCAGCGGCCGATGGGCTGCCAGGCCTTGCCGCCATCGAAGGACGCCGCGATGTCCCAGGCGTCCTTCGGGTCGCGGGCGCGATAGTAGATGCCCACGCGCAGGCGGGTCATGTCGCCGGGGGTCTCGATGGGGAACGTCACCTCGCCCGTGGGGCCGGAGAGCACCAGCAGGTCGTCCTTGATGTTCTTCCGCTCAGGGTGGAAGTCCGTGTAGAGGACTTGCTTGCCCTTGTTCTTCGGGTCGGTGGAGCCCTCGATGGTGATTGTGCCCTCGGGCGGCCCTGCCCCGAGCGAAGTCGAGGGGTCGGCGGAGAAGGTGATGGTGTTCTCGCCGCGGTCGAGGGCGGGGAGCGGCCGCTGCGAGTGCTGGATGTCGTGGGTGATCCTCAAGGCGGCGAGGCCGGTGCCCTTGCCCTTGAGGGTGAACTTCAGGCGGTAGTCGTAGCGGCGATAGACGTGGGGCTTGAGGTCAATCTTCTGGTCGCCCGAGGCCGTAATCTTGGCGATCTCCCTCCAATCCAGGCCGTTGTTGTCTGAGAAGGCGACTGCCACCTCGCCACCCTCGAGTAGGTGCGCCAGGAACTCCAGCTCCCCGCCGAGGTAGACGTAGGACGAAGGCATCCGCAGGATCAGCGTGGCGGGGCGGGATGGGTCCTTGACATGGAGGCGCGAGCTCGCGTACCGGCTGTCGAGGTTCTCGGCCGTGAGGGCCGCCGGGCGGATGGCGTCAATGGCCAGTGGCGGCTGGTACTCGAGCGTGCCGTTGCCAACGCGCCCGTTCGCCAGGTCGCCGTAGCGGGGGGTGTAGACCATGAAGCCCCCGCCCGGCTTCATCGCCAGGCAGCCGGGGGCGCCGCCGGCGCCGTCCTGGTTCACGTGCAGGCCCTTGTGGCCCCAGTTGCGCGTGAGGCGCTCGCCAGGGCGGAGCTGCACGTTCACCTGGTAGCCGACCGAGTAGCCGCACTCGTAGGCGAAGAGCGTCGAGCCGTCGTACTCCTGCATCGTCGCGTACCAGCCGTGGGTGCGGGCGGGGAGCCAGCCGTCGGCGCCGTAGAAGGGGCAGGCGGCGAGAAGCGCGGGGCCGCGCTTCCAGCCCGTCCAGCCGTTCTCCGCGTGGAACTTCCGCAGCTTCGCGTCGTCGCCCTTGAAGC
>VGYV01000898.1 GCA_016872855.1 Planctomycetota bacterium | reverse complement strand
TCCTGACGCGAACTTACCCGCCCCTCCCTTCCAGAAGGATGCAAAGACCTATGCGTCGGACGATCTGTATCCCGCGGGCCATATCGTCAGCAAGTCGGTAGGGCATTTCAGAAACCAGCGAATCCTCTCCGTTGTCGTCACACCGGTCCGCGTACGTCCGAAGAGCCGCGAAGCTCTTGTGGCCGAACACCTGGAGATTGAAGTATCGTTTGAGAAGAAAGGCGAGCAAGGCAAGGAACGCCAGGACGATGCCGGCGCGTCTCCTCAGGCCGAGTACCTGCCGATGGGCTTCTCGAATGGTGTGCCGTCGAAGTACATGGTCCTCATGGACAATCAGTACCAGGCCAACGCGACGCTCGCGGAGTTCATCGGCTGGAAGAAGCGTAAGGGCTACGATGTCAGGGTTGTCCGGACCTCCGATATCGACGCCGGCGGCGCGCCTACCCATACACAGATCGTCAATTACATGCGGGCGCTTCCGGCGGCCGACTACCCGGAATACTTGCTGATCATCGGCGACCACACGGCGGCGAGCGGCGTGCAGGGTTACTACTTCTCCACGTCGCAAGGCGGGTGGTCGGACCTGTATATCGCGTGTCGCGACGCTCTGGACTACTTTCCCGATCTCTACCCTGGACGGCTGCCCGCCACGAACAACACGAGTCTGAGCAGCATGCTAACCAAGGTGATGGCGATGGACCGAAGCCCGCCAAGCAGCGCAATGTACCAGCGCGTTCTGGTGGCGGGGCAGATTCAGGACTCGGACCACAACAACGTGGCGGATCGTCTGTTCTGCGAGACGGCTGACTCGCTCGCCTGTCACTTCGAGCAAGACGCGGGCGGCGTTGACTACGAATGCTGGCGTGCCGTGGTGAATCCGGACGGGGTGACATCCGCCTGCCAGTGGAGCCCCGACTCGATTCTGTGGAACAGCGGCAACCAGATCGGCACGCGGGTCTACAACCACTTCGTGTCCACAACCGAGGCTCGCTCCCGGATTCAGCAGCGCCTCAACGCGGGTATCTGCCTCCTCCAGCACCGGGACCACGGGGACGTGGACGGGTGGGGAGACCCGCCATACTCGACCAGCGACGTGAACGCACTGACCAACGGCACGAATCGTCCGCTGGTGCTGTCCATCAACTGTCTCACCGGCGCCTACCACAGTCAGAACAACTTCATGCGCGCCTGGATGCAGCACCCGAACGGCGGAGCCTACGCCGTGTTTGCCGCGGTGGACGTCAGTTTCTCCTGGTGCAACGACTGGCTGACGCACGGCTTATATGCCGGGTGGCTGCCCAACTACATCTCCTGGCACAATGCCTCCGTCGCTCCCGACTGGCCCAAGAACCTGCCCGATCCGAGCGGTGTGTATGGCGCGGTGGGAAGCGCCATCCGTCTCGGTCAGATGATGAACTTCGGCAAGATGTACATGTTCGAACACAACGACTTCAATCCGAGCGGGCATGAGGATACCTTTCGCATGTTTCACGTCTTCGGCGATCCCGAATCCTTTGCCCAGTTGCTCACACCGCAGCCGCTGAATGTGACGCACGACTCGGTCGTCGGCCAGGGACCGGCCACGATTTCGATCGATGCCGGCGAGAGCGATTGTCAGATATGCCTCTACAGTGCCTCCCTGGGCGTCCATGCGGTCACGAACTCCGGGGTGACCGGCGAGGTCTCCTTCGACATCAACACGGCGAACACCGGAACCGTGTACGTGACGGTCTCCAAGTTCGGTCGCCGGCCCTACGAGGGAAGCATTGCGGTTTCCGGCGGCATCGTGGAATTCGGCGCGGCCGCGTATGAGGTCTTGGAGAACGCGGGCAGCCTGCTGGTGACCGTCTGGCGGCAGGGCGACACGAGCATCCCGTCGTCCGTGGATTACTGGACCAGCAACGGGACCGCTCAGGCGGGAGCCGACTACGTAGCGGTGTCAGGCACGCTCTCGTACGCCGCGGGCGTCGTAAGCAACTCCTTCACCGTCAACATCTTGAACGACGGCGACGACGAGAGCGGCGAGACCTTTCACCTAACGCTTGGCAGTTGCTCTTCCAATACGTTCCTGGGCGATCCGGCCAAGGCGGTGGCGCTGATCGAGGATGACGACGGCGCCGGCGACCTTTCGTTCGAGACGGCCGCGCCGGTTGTGGCCGAGAACGACTCGGCAGTGACGGTTAACGTAAGGCGCCGCAACGGCAGCGCGGGGCAAGTCACCGTGGACTTTGCCACGAGCGACGGGAGCGCATTGGCGGGCGCGGACTACGCCGCGACCAACGGGACGCTCGTGCTGGCCGACGCCGTGAAATCAGCCTTCTTCTCCGTCGCCGTCATGGATGACCTTCAGGACGAGGCCGACGAGACGGTGAACCTGGCCCTGAGCAACCCAACGGGTGGCGCCGCATTGGCTTCCCCGAGCAACGTCGTGCTGACGATCCTGGACAACGACACCGCGGGCAGTCTGGCTTTCGAGTCCGCGAGCTACAGCGTCAACGAGACCGATCCTTACGTCACCCTCCGCATTGTGCGCACGGGCGGCAGCGACGGCGTGGTCAGCGTGGACTTCAGCACGAGCAACGGCACGGCCGTCGCCGGCAGCGACTACGTGGCTACCAACGGGACGCTGACGCTGGCGCACGGGGTGACCAATGCCGTGCTGACGGTGGCCATTCTGAATGACTCGCTGACGGAAGATCCGGAGACATTCACGGTGCGGCTTGCGAACGCCACGGGCGGCGCGACGATTGTAAGTCCGTCATCGGCATCCGTGACGATCAGCAGCGAGGATGGCGTCATCTGGAGCGAGTCTCTTGACGCGAATCCCGGATGGACGTGCCAGGGGCAGTGGGCGTTCGGGCAGCCC
>VGYV01000897.1 GCA_016872855.1 Planctomycetota bacterium | reverse complement strand
GTCCACCCCTTTGGCGCCATAGATTTGCGTGGCAATGGTCTCGATCTTCTTCTCGATGGGCCACTCGTCGGGGTAGAGGAACTTGAAGTTGGAGGGCTTCTCGGCGGCGGCGACGACGGCCTCGGCCAGGGCGATGCCGCCCGGGCCGCCCTTGGCCCAGACGCCGCTCTCGTAGGCGCCCTCGGCACCGGCCTCGAGGGCGGCCTGGCGGACGACCTCGATCTCCTTATCGGTGTCGGCGGTGAAGCGGTTGACGGCGACGACGACGTTGACGCCGAACTTGCGGGCGTTTTCGATGTGCTTCTTGAGGTTGCCGCAGCCGGCCTTGAGGAGCTCGGTGTTCTCCTGCGTGTAGGCCTTGTCGAGCGGGCGGCCGGGGACGACCTTGGGGCCGCCGCCGTGCATCTTGAGGGCGCGGACCGTGGCGACGATGACGACGACGTGCGGGATGAGGCCGGAGATGCGGCACTTGATGTTGAGGAACTTCTCCATGCCCATGTCGGCGCCGAAGCCGCTCTCTGTGACCACGTAGTCGGCCAGCTTCAGCGCGATGCGGTCCGCAATGATCGAGCTGTTGCCCTGGGCGATGTTGGCGAACGGGCCGGCGTGGACGAGGCAGGGGGAGTGCTCGAGGGTCTGCATGAGCGTGGGCTTGATGGCGTCCATCATGAGCATGGTCATGGCGCCGGCGACGCCCAGGTCCCCGGCGGTGACGGGCTTGCCCTTCTTCGATGTGCCTATCACTATGCGGCCCAGGCGCTTGCGGATGTCCTTGAGGTCCGAGCACAGAGCCAGGATCGCCATGATTTCGCTGGCGACAGTAATGTCGAACCCCGTTTGCCGTGGCCGCCCGTCCCCCTCCGTGCCCAGGCCAACGATGACGTTCCGCAGCGCGCGGTCCGACACGTCCACCACGCGGTTCCACGTGATCGAGTAGGGATCAATGTCCAGCCGCTTGAGGCCCAGCTTGGCCAGGCCCTTGTCGCCCATCGAGTCCTCGTGCAGGATGCGGGCATCAATCGCCGCGGCCAGCAGGTTGTGGGCCGCGCCCACCGCATGAATGTCGCCGGTCAGGTGGAGATTGAAGTCCTCCATTGGCACCACCTGCGAGTGGCCGCCGCCGGCCGCCCCGCCCTTGATGCCGAACGTGGGGCCTTGCGAGGGCTGGCGGATGCACGTGAAGACATTCTTGCCGATGTGGTGCAGCGCCTGCGACACGCCGATCGTCGTCACCGTCTTGCCCTCGCCCAGCGGCGTCGGCGTGATCGCCGTCACGTCAATGTACTTGCCGTCCTTGCGCTCCTTCAGGCGGTCGGAGATGCTCAGCTTCACCTTCGCCTTGAAGTCCCCGTACAGCTCCAGCTCCTCGCGGCGGATGCCGGCCTTCTCCGCGATCTCGACGATCGGCTTGAGCTTGGCCGCCTGGGCGATCTCGATGTCCGACAGCATACGCATGCCTCCTGTGGAGCCCTCGGGCTCCGCCTCGTGGCCCCGCCGCCCGGGGAAGGACGGGGCGCGGTGCTTGAAACGGCCTCACATGCCCGGCCCGGGTCGAGCCGTGATTCTAGCAGCCCGCCCCCTCCCGGTCAAGCCCCAAACGCGGCGCGGCTGCCCAACCCGCCGCGGCCAAGCCCTGCACCAGGCGCCAACCCGCCCAACTCGTCCAACTCGACAGACTCCCAGGGAGAGGCCCGGAAGGAGGAGCTCACGCTACAGGTTGGGGCCGGGGCCGAGCTGCGCCCCCACATATGCCAACTCGTCCAAGTCGTCCAAGTCGGCAGGCTTTCGCGCGCCCCGTGTTCGGGGCCGGGACTTCGCAGCATCGCTCCCCGATTCCCCGGTAGCCGGGCCGCCCTTGCCGCGCACTGCAAGGACCTGCACAGATGGGAGCCGGCTGTCCGCCGACCACGCGGAACGACGCGGAACGCGAAACGCCAAACGCGAAGCTCCTTTCTCACGCAGGGGCGCAGAGGCAGCAGAGAAAGGCCGGACAAAGGGCAACCACGGATGGCACGGATGGGCACGGATAGGGCCCGGCCGACGAGGAGATGCAGGGCCGCATCAACGACATCCTCATTCCCCTCCTTCAGCGCGGCTTGTAGGTGCCCCTTCCGCGGGTTCCGCGTGGTTCGCGGGCGGTTTCTTCTCTGTTGACTCTGCGCCTCTGCGTGCGAAATCGGTTTCGCGCTTCGCGTCGTTTCGCGTGGTCTTGTGTGTTTCGCGGGCGAGGTCTTCTCCGCGGCCTCGGCGGACTCTGTGTGAGGGCATTCGACGACGACGACGACGACGAGGACGACGACGAAGACGACGACGAGGACGAGCGGGACTAGGCGAAGAGGGCTTCGACGAAGGTGTCGGGGTCGAAGGGCTGGATGTCGGTGGGCTTTTCGCCAACGCCGATGAACTTGACGGGGAGGCCAAGCTGGTCCTTGACGGCGACGACGATGCCGCCCTTGGCTGTGCCGTCGAGCTTGGCGAGGAATATGCCAGTGACTTTGATGGCGGCCTGGAACTGCCGGGCCTGGGCGATGGCGTTCTGCCCCGTCGTGGCGTCGAGGACGAGGATGACCTCGTGCGGGGCGCCGGGGATTTTCTTTTCGATGACGCGGCGGATTTTCTCCAGCTCGCGCATCAGGTTGGCCTGGGTGTGCAGGCGGCCGGCGGTGTCCACGATCAACACGTCGCAGCCGCGAGCGATGGCGGCGTCGCAGGCGTCGTAGGCCACGGCCCCCGGGTCGCTGCCGCGCTGGTGGCGGACGATGTCCACGCCCAGCCTCTCGGCCCAGATGGTGAGCTGCTCGACGGCGGCGGCGCGATAGGTGTCGCTGGCGCACAGGAGCACGCTGCCGCCGTGGGTCTTGAAGTGGTGGCCGAGC
>VGYV01000896.1 GCA_016872855.1 Planctomycetota bacterium | reverse complement strand
CCTTGTCGACATGTTCCACGGTTGTCCTCCTCGGACACCGCTGATTGAAGCCACCGGCCCGCCCAAAAGCAAATCAGCATGCTCGCTCCAGAGTCTTGAGTCCCCGGCGAAGCCGGGATAAGTTCATGGCCCCCCTCCCGATGAGGCCGCGTTCCAGGCGAGGCTCGCGGCCGTTCCACCCAACACCTGGACTGTCGTAACCGATAAGGCTACCCGGCTTCCAAAGCAGAACCGCGACTGGGGCACTGCGGTCTACGACCCCGATCGCCAGGCCATCTATCGCTGGAGCGGCGGCCACAGCGCCCACTGCGGCTCGGACATCCCCGTCTTCTCCATGCGCACCGGCCAGTACCACATCAAGTACCCGCCAGCGTTCCCTCTGGAGAACATCGGCTCGTGCGGGTCGCAGCCGTCGCGGGCCACATTCCTCGGCCAACCCTGGATCAGCGCCCACAGCTACCACTCGTATGCCTACGATCCCGTCTCGCGCAAGGTGCTCTGCTGCGGTCACGAGAGCTTCTCGTTCGCCTACGACCCCGAGAGCGGAACCTGGACCCACAACCCGCAGCCCAAGGGCATGCGGGAGGACAACTACTACACCCTCACCCTCTGCTCCACACCCACTGGCCCCTACGCCTGGACCCGATTCGGCACCCTCTTCCGATACGATGCCGGCGGGCGTGAGTGGAGCGAAGTCAAGGTCTCCGGCGAGAAGCTCCCTGGCACCCGGTGCGACGAGTCGGGCATGTGCTACGATTCGAAACGCGGCCGACTGATCCTCACCCACCCGAGCCTCCAGGGCGACCTGTTGGCCGTGGACCTCAAGACGCTGACGGCGGCGAAGCTCTCGCCCCATGGCATGGCGGAGGCGGCCGCGGGCGGCATCTTCCTTCGCGAGACCTGCTACGACGCGGCCAACGACTGCGTGTTCGTCCTCACAAGGCACTCCCTCAGGAAAGACCCGGAATCCCCCTGGTGGCCCGTTTACAACTGCCAGAAGAATGCCTGGGTGAACGTGAAGATCACCGGGGTCGGCGATGCCAACCGCGGCAAGCCCGGTCCGCCGAAGTGGGACGGCTGCTCGAACGGCCTGATGTATGACCCGCTGCGGAAGCTGATCCTGGCGGTGGACACCAGCAGCGTTGTCTACGCACTGCACCTCAATCCCAACAGCACTCAGGCCGCGGAACCAAGGTAGGGATGACCGACCACTGACCTTGCATCGTGGAGAGGATCGTTCAATGCCAACACAGCACTATCCTCCTCGCCTCACGCGCGCCGAGAGCTTCCTCGGCATCCACTTCGACTACCACATGAACGAGAAGTGCACCGAGGTCGGCAAGACCGTCACGCCGAAGACGGTCGAGCGGATCATTGACGCGGTGCAGCCCGATTACATTCAGTGCGACTGCAAGGGACACCGCGGGCTGTGCAGCTACCCCACCAAGGTCGGCCACCCCGCCCCAGGCTTCATCCGCGACCAGCTTCGCATCTGGCGCAATGTGACCGCCCGCCGCGGCGTCGGCCTCTACATGCACTACTCGGGCGTGTGGGATAACGAGGCGGTGGCCCGCCACCCCTCCTGGGCACGCATTGACGAGAAGGGGAAGCGCGACAAGCAGAAGGCATCCGTCTTCGGCCCCTACGTGGACAAGCTGCTCATCCCCCAACTCAGGGAACTGGCGGACGACTACGGTGTGGACGGCGCCTGGGTGGACGGCGAGTGCTGGGCAACGGTGCACGACTACTGCCCCGAGGCTGCCGCGGAGTTCCGCAAGCGCACCGGGCTCCGCAAGCTGCCCGTGAAGCCCGAAGACCCCGGCTACTTCGAGTTCAGCGAAATCTGCCGCGAGGCGTTCCGAGTCTACCTGGAGCACTACGTCTCGGCGCTCCACGGCCAGTGCCCGAACTTCCAGATCGCGAGCAACTGGGCCTACAGCTCGTTCATGCCCGAGCGGGTGACGATTCCCGTGGACTTCATCTCGGGCGACTACTCGATGCAGAACAGCATGAACGCAGCGCGGCTGGAGGGCCGCTGCATGACACGGCAGGGCAAGCCGTGGGACCTGATGGCGTGGAGCTTCGCGGAGAAGTGGGGCGAGGGCTGCAAGAGCACGAAGAGCGTGCCGCAGCTCCAGCGCGAGGCGGCCATCGTCCTCGCCCTCGGCGGCGGCTTCCAGGCGTACTTCAAGCAGAAGGCCGATGGCTCGATCCACGACTGGGAGATGAAGCTGATGGCGGAGACGGCGAAGTTCTGCCGCGCCCGCCAGGCCATCTGCCATCGAGCCGAGGCTGTGCCGCAGATCGCCCTCGTGAACTCCACCGCGGCCTTCTACCGCAAGTCGCCCCGCCTTTTCGCCCCCTGGAGCGGCGAGCTGACGCCTCTCTCAGGCATCCTCCGCAGCCTGCTCGAATCGCAATACTCCGTCGAGATCCTCTCCGAGCACCACCTTGCCGGCCGCATGGGTGACTGGCCGCTCATCGTCGTGCCTGAGTGGGATTGCTTGGAGCCAAGGTTCCGCAGGGAACTCCTCGCCTACGCGAAGGCCGGCGGCGGCCTGCTCCTCATTGGCCCGAAGACTGCCGCGATGTTCCAGAAGAAGCTTCGCGTACGTCTGCTCGGCAAGGCGGAGACGAAGCCGCAATGGCTGGAACACGACGGCTGGCTGTGCGGGATGAAGACGCTCTCGCAACGGGTGAAGCTGGCACGCGGCGCCAAGCCGTTTGGCAAGGTCTACGCCGACAACGAGCCGACCGGGCCGTTCGAGCACGCCGCCTCCATCACCCGCCTGGGCAAGGGGAAGATCGCGGCGACCTATCTCAACCTGGGCGAGCGCTACGTCAACGCCGCGACGCCCACCGCCCGCAAGTTCCTCGCGGC
>VGYV01000895.1 GCA_016872855.1 Planctomycetota bacterium | reverse complement strand
GACACAGAAGCGCTTGTGAGGAAGAGCGACGGGCAGCCGGTCCACGTCGAGATGGCCAAGATGTCGAAGAGCAAGTTCAACGGCGTCTCGCCCGATGAACTCTTCGAGAAGTTCGGCGCCGACACCGTGCACGCCTACATCCTGTTCGTCGGCCCGGCGGACCAGGACGTGGTGTACTCGGATGAGGGGGTGATCGGCATCCACCGCTTTCTCAACCGCTTCTGGGACACGGTGACGGCCTGGGCCGAGCGAATGCGGAATGCGGAATGCGGAGTGCGGAATGTGGGTTGCCCAAGCAGCAATCAGGCGCTCGATGCCGACTCCCGTGCTCTTCGGCGGAAGGCCCACCAGATCCTCAAGCGGGTGACGGAGGCGTTCGAGCCGCCGTTCCGCTTCAACACGGCGATTGCGGGGATAATGGAGCTGACGAACGCGGTGCGCGAGCGCGGGGAGAAGGCGGGGAGCCCTGGCGTTGTGAAGGAAGCCTTGTCCATCGCCGTCCAGTGCCTCGCGCCGTTCGCCCCGCACATTTGCGAGGAGCTGTGGGAGCGTTTGGGCGGCTCGCCCAGCATCTTCCGCAGCCCGTGGCCCGCCTACGATGCCGAGGCCGCGAAGGCCGAGGAGATCGAGGTGCCGGTCCAGATCAACGGCAAGCTCCGCTCGAAGGTCGTCGTCGAGGCTGGGATCGACGCGAGCGGCCTCGAGGCGGCGGCGCTAGCCGACGAGCGGGTGAAGGCCCTCGTCGCCGGCAAGGCGGTTCGGCGCGTGATCGTCGTGCCGGGCCGGCTGGTGAACATCGTGGTCGGGTGAACACGCCTCAGCGATCCGGGTCAACCCGTGGCGACCCGGATCAGGCGCGATCAAGGCGGCGCAGGAATGCAATTTTCTTTAGGAGGACGTTAGAAAATTGCATGAGATTTGCGGGAATTTCGTGTTGACACAGTTGGGGTCTGCGCTACAATCCATAGCGCATCTGGTGCGCTGAGCACCCAACATCCTGTGGTCGCCCTTCGGGGTGCGGTCCGGGCGATCCTGCCCATCGGCGCTGGCGGCCGGCACTCATACACGTCGAGGAAAACGAAGCCTGTTTCTGCACTGCGTCGCACGCGCGCCGATGGATGAGGACTCGCCTCGCCAACGAGATGTTGGGTCGGGCGAGACAATGACGCCGAGATGATGGGCCAGCGACTGCTGTCTTCCCCGTGCTGGCTCTCACCTGCCCTCGCCCGAGGGAGCGTGCCTTAGACCCCCTGTCCCCGTCCGCTCGACCCCAGTCGGCGTTGGCTGCGGGGCGAGGAGGGAGTTGGCCGGCCCCGTGGGTTGGCCGGGAAGCGGTGTTTGGCGCACCTTGACACGTCGTGGGAGTTAGGAGCCAGGGCCATGCGTTGTCCCTTCTGTAAGAGCGATAACGACAAGGTGGTGGACTCCCGAGCCTCGGAGGGTGGCGCGGTGATCCGCCGGCGGCGCGAGTGCCTGGAGTGCCAGCGGCGCTACACGACCTACGAGCGCGTCGAGGAAATCCCGCTGCGGGTGGTGAAGAAGGACGGCACGCGGCAGCCGTTCGAGCGCCGCAAGGTGCTCGAGGGGCTGATGAAGGCGTGCGAGAAGCGTCCCGTGGCCACGGAGGCCCTCGAGCGGATCGTGGAGGACATCGAGCGGCGGCTGGCCGACATCGCGGACCGCGAGGTGTCGAGCCGCCAGATCGGCGAAATGGTGATGCAGCATCTGCGGGAACTCGACCAGGTGGCCTACGTCCGGTTCGCTTCCGTGTACCGGGCCTTCAAGGACATCAATCAGTTCCTTGAAGAGCTGCGTCCCATGCTGGAGAGGAGAGCCAAGAGCGATGGCAAAGATACCAAGGGTACGTAAGCGCGACGGGCGCTTGGTCCCCTTCGACGAGACGAAGATCGCCGACGCGATCTTCAAGGCGGCGCAGAGCGTTGGCGGCCAGGACCGCCAGCTCGCCGAGGAGCTGGCAGGCGTCGTCACCATGTTCCTCGAACGCGAGTTCGAGAACGATGTCCCCGGAATCGAGGACATCCAGGACGTGGTGGAGCGTGTGCTGATCGAGACGGGTCACGCTCGGACGGCGAAGGCGTACATTCTCTACCGCGAGAAGCGGGCGCGGCGGCGCGAGTCGCTGCGGGTCCGCAAGCCGGTGCGCGAGGCGGCCACGGGCGGCTCGACCGACATCACGCTGCTGGTGGACCCCGGGACCCGGGACGAGTTGCTGTCGTGGGACCGCGGGCGCATCGCAAGCGCGCTGGTGGACGAGGCGCAGGTGGATGAGGGCGTGGCGTTCGACATCGCCCGAGCCGTCGAGCGGAAGGTCTTCGATTCCGGGATCAACCGCATCTCGACCTCGTTGATCCGCGAGCTGGTGGACAACGAGCTCTTCGAGCGGGGCCTGAGCGCCAAGCTCGAACGCCAGAAGGCCATCGGCATCCCCAAGTACGACCTCGAGGAGCTGGTCTTCTCGAAGTCGAAGGAGAACTCGAATATCGGGGCGAACAACCCCGAGGCCATCAACCTGGCCATCGCCGAGACCACACTCAAGCAATACGCGCTCCAGGAGGTCTTCTCGCGCGAGGTGGCCGACGCCCATCTCGCGGCCAACGTCCACCTCCACGACCTCGGCTACCCCACCCGCGTCTACTGCTCCTCCCACTCCCTCGAATACATCAAGAAGTTCGGCCTGAGCCTGTGCAACCTCGACACCTCGTCGGCCCCGGCCAAGCACGCGCGCACGCTCACGGGCCACCTGAACACCTTCCTGGCCTCGATGCAGGCCTACTACGCCGGCGCGCTCGGAGTGGGCTACATCAACATCTTGTATGCCCCGTACCTCGAGGGCATGAGCTACAAGGAGATGTGCCTGGAGG
>VGYV01000894.1 GCA_016872855.1 Planctomycetota bacterium | reverse complement strand
GAAGCCGAGCAACTGTCTGCCGACGTGCATTTCGAGCACGGTGGTTTCGTACGAGCCCTCCGGCATGTCGGCCTTGGGATACCAGGCGCTCCGCGGGCCGTCGAGCACGGCCCAGCCCTCCTCGCCACCCAGGGTGGCCGAGGCCAGGGCCACGAGCTTCTGCGGGTGCTTCAGCCGGGGGGAGAGCTCAGCGACGCAGATGACTTCCGCCTTCTGGAGCTCGCCCCCCTTCCACTGGCGGAGCATGCCGGCGTCCGTGAGCCACTCGCGGAGCCGCTGCTTCCCCGCGGGCGAATCGAAGGGATGCTGCTTCAGCTTGCCCTCAATCGCCGCCTCGTTCGCGGCGTCCAGAAGGGCCACCGCGATGAAGCCCTCGGGCAAGCTCTCCAGGAACGAGCGGAACACGCCGTCCCGCTCGGGGTGGTCCTCGGCGAAGGCGGAGAAGATGACGTGCCACATCCAGTCGTCGGGCTTCACCGGCGTGCGGGCAGCCCTGAGGATGCGTTCGGCGCCCTCGCGCGTGTGGTACATCGCCAGGACCTTCAGCACGAAGAGCAGATCGCCAGCCTCCTCCGCCGCCGGCTTTGCCAACATCGCGTCCGCGATGCGGACCAGTTGCGTCGTCCCCTCCGCGCGCAGCACGTCGAACGCCTCTCGGCTGTCCACGTCCTGGAACAGGGCGGTCAGCGCGTGGAGCGGGGAGCGGAAGCCGCTGGCCGCCTTGTCGGCGCGCGTGAGCGGGAACAGGGCGAGTGCTCGGCAGATGGCTTGGGCGTCCGAGCGCGTGCGAATCTTGATCTCGCCCAGCTCGCGCAACTCGTCGGCGAGATTGGCCCCGGCCTTCATCCCACGCTCGATAGCCCGCTCCAACGGGCTGCCAGGCATGGCGGAATCCCCCTCTGGCGGCGATGGCTTCTCCGGCGTGGGCGGCGAGGCCCGCTCCGACTCCCTCCCGCACCCCCACAACCCCACACCGCAGACGGCGATGGCGACGGAACAGACTCCTCTCACGACGCGTCCCTCCGATTGCCTGCCCCCCACCCAGATAGCTTCCAGCGATTCGGCAGCGCCCCGGCCGGCACCAGGGCTGCCTATTGGCCTCTGCGAAAGTAATGTGCCATCGTGAAGTGGGAAAGACGGCAGCCTGGTAGCCCACGAAGTGGACGAGCCAGCCGTAGCCCAGAGCCTGCCCTGCGCGGAGCCAAAGGGGCGACCGAAGGGAGCCCTGGGAAACGACGCCCCCTTGCATGAGCCCCTGAAAGGGGCGATTCAGGGCCATCTGAATCACCCCCGTTCGGGGGCTGCGCGACGCACGTCACATTCGCAGAGGTCAATGGCATGCCCAACCTGGGTCTTGCCCGAATGGCGTGGACATAAGGCGCCGCCGCCTGAAGGCGGTGCTCCTTTCTCGCTCCCGGGTGATTGCCACCTTATCTCCACGCCATTCGGTCTTGCCCCTCCCGGTCGCGGCCAGGCGCCGCGTCGGGACCATCACCCGGCAAGCATCCTACGGAACATCGCCACTGATGTCAACACACGGCCCTCAATTCAGCACGCGCGGCGCGGCACCCGTGGCAGCCGGAGGGCCGAACAGCGCGCTTGCCCCCGGCTGGGTCCCCTGTCGCGGCGCCCTTCGGCCCCTTCGGCATTGGCCGGCGGGGCGCTGCCGAAAGCATTCCGCAGTTGTTCAACTGTGGAATGTTCGCTTCCTGCCCTGTTCGCGTCCAGGAATGGCCGCGTTGCGTTGCAGGGGGTGGTGTCAGGGGCCTTGACCCCCGGCCCCACGGCCTGAGTGGCACGCTCCTACGGAGCGGGCGGGGCGGGCGCGGCAAGGGCGGCGACGAGCTCGGTGACGAGGAGGGCGGAGTTGCGGGCGGCGGCCTCGATGAAGCGGCGGATGTCGCCCGTGGCCTTCTCGTCGGCCAGGTCGCTGATGCTGCGGATGACCAGGCAGGAGACCTTCCACTGGTAGCAGACCTGGGCGACGGCGGCCCCCTCCATCTCCACGGCGTCGGCGCCCAGCTCCTTCCGCAACTCGTCGCGCTTGGCGGGCAGCGCGATGAAGGTGTCGCCCGTGACCACGATGCCCTGGACCACGCGCGGCGCGTGCGGGCCTTCGCCGTGGTCAAGGGGGTCGAAGCGGACGCGCTGCTTCGCGTCGAGCGCGGCCTTGAGCAGGCGCGGGTCGGCGGGGAAGAAGATGGGATTGCGCTCGCCCGTGACGGGGCTGCGGGCGCCCTTGCGCTCGAGGCCCTTGGCAGTGACGGTGCCGTAGTCGTGCTGAGCCGTCCGCTCGGCGATGACCAGGTCGCCCGGCTTGAGGTCGGGGTTCACCGCCCCCGCGATGCCGCTGAAGACGACCTCGGCCGGGCGGAAGTGCACGTGAAGGAGTGTGGCGGTGAGGGCAGCATTGACCTTGCCGACGCCTGACCGCGCGATGGCCACGCGGCGGCCCCTCAGCCGCCCCGTCCAGAAGGGAATCCCCTCGATCTTGCGCTCCTCGCCGTTCTCCAGTTGGGCGACGAGGAACTTCACCTCAGTGCCGAACGCGCCCAGGATGCCGGTCACTGGCTCCGCAGGCTCTCCCGACAGGGCGGGCCCTGAGAGCGCGAGCACGCACAAGGCAATCGTCGCCAAGCGTTGGTTCATTGGTGTGCTCCTTGCGAGTACCGCTCCACGATAGCTCCGATGCCATTCGCCGTCAAGGCGTGACGCGGCCGGTCGAGGCGCGCTCGGGGTCACATCTTCATTTATCATTTATTCGCCCGTCCGCCGGGGCAGATGGGCGGCTGAATAAATGAGGCTCTCCGGGCTTTCTTGTGGGTGCCCACAAGGGGGGCGCCAAGCCGAGGAACCCTTCTACCTCCCTCAGCATAGGCATGGCAAGGA
>VGYV01000893.1 GCA_016872855.1 Planctomycetota bacterium | reverse complement strand
AGAGAGATGAGCCCTCGGCCCGACAAGCCGGCCTGGAGTCCGCGAAAACCACCCACCTCGTGGGCACCGGCGGACTCCGCATCGAAAATCGCTCTTGACTTCCGCATGCCGGTCTGGTCACGCGCGACTGGGCGACCAGCCCGGCCCCCTTCCTCCGCGCCATTCGCGGGCCGCTCGATGGCGACGCGGCGAAGGCGGTTGACACGCTCCTGGCCCAGTTCGAAGCCCCCCGCAAGGAGGGCGAAGATACCGCGGTCGCCGCGCTCGCCAAGGACCCTCAATGGAGCGAGGCGGTCGAGGGCGTGAGGGTGCGACTGCGGGCACAGAAGCCGCGCTGGAAGCTCGGGGACACTCCGAAGTTCGAGGCGGACATCTGGAACCAGGGCAGGCGGAAGGTGAGGTTCAACCTCCACAGCAACTTCGGCGAGATCGAGGTCAATGGCGTCTGGTATCGTGCCTCGGTGATCGTCTCCGGGTGGCCTCACGAGTACCCCTTGCCGCCAGGCACTTTGCAGAAGGACATCCCGTGCGCAGTGCATGCTGGACTGGACTGGCGCAGCGAGAAGGGGAACGAGCCCCTGAAGTGGAAGCCCGGCAAGCGGAGGGTCCGTGTCGCGCTATCCATCGAGGGCGTGCCGCCCGCCGAGCGCAGGTGGACCCGCGTGGTGAGCAACCTGGTCGAGATCGAGTGGGTGGAGGGGACGGATTTCTGAGTTGCTCCGTGTCGCGGCGCAGGAAAGGATGGGAGTACCCACATGACTGAGTGCTTCGGCGCTGGCGCAGTGAGCCGTATCGAGCCCCTTGATCTCGCAGGGCTCCTTTTCGTCGCCGCAGTTCTCGCGGCGGGGACGGTGAGGGGAGCAGAGGAGCCGGCGGGGCCTCCCAAGTCGGTCCGCTGGGGGCCGAAGGATGAATCGGGGCTTCAGCTTGGGGCGTGGCTCGACCCTCAGAGGCCGATCCTGCGGTGTGCGATCAGGAACGAAGGGGGCCGAGCCGTCTCCTACAGCGACTACCTCCTGGGGTACTGGGAGTCCGTGACCATCAGGGCTCGGAGGGACGCCAAAGACGAGTGGCAGGCCATGCCGCTGCGTCACCGGGACATGCGTGGCGTCTATTCAGCCGGCGCCATCGGGAACAACGTTCACTTGATTGTCCCGGGCGAGCAAATGCTCCCCAAGCACGAGGAGCGCGAGAGGCAGGCGGCACTCGCCAAGCGCCCGCCCTGGACGTTCTCCGTGAACCTGTGGGAGTATGAATGGCCGCGTTCCTGGACAGGCACGGTCGAGGTCATGGTCCGCCAGAAGCTGGGCGAGGACGGCTCCAGAGACACCTGGGCGGGCACGCTGGAGTCGGGGGTGGTAGAGGTGCCGCTAGGCGACCTTGCGAGCGATCCCGTGGTGGGGGCCATCAAGGCATTTCTGCCCGACGGATGGGTCGGGCAGAAGGTTGAGGACAACGCGTACCCGTTCTACTTCGAGAATGGGAGCGGCAAGGAGATCTGGCTCGGCCCGCCGCTCGAGACCATTGACCTAGCGAGAGTCAAGGTTCCGGCCAAGGCCATGTTGTGGATCATGCCGTCAGACTACCAGGGGCGACGTGTACCGGGCGTCGGGGAGGCCCAGACCGGGCCCCCAAGACTGATCCACTCCACCAAGACCGAGAGGCTCTATTGGTGGGGCGAGCTGCCGGCGGAAGTCAGGAACGCCGTGCTGAACGCGCTCTACTGGGCAGCCGTCCCCGCGAAGCGCTAGCAGCCACCGTGGGAGCAATGGGTGTCAAGTAGCCCCTGAATGGGGGCGACTGAGCGTAGCCCAGGGCGACCGTAGGGAGCCCTGGGTGGGCCGTGCCCCCAAAGGAGAGCCCCCGAAGGGGGCGATTCAGGGGGCAGTGAGCCGCCCCTCCCTGCGGAACAGGCGGCTCAGGAGGTCGGCGAGGCGGCTCTGGTAGCGGTGGGCGAGGAGGCTGAGGACAAGGGGAAGCGCGCAGCACAGCAAGAAGATGAAGGCGACGGTGGGCAGGCTGACGCGGAAGTGCTGCTCGGCGAGCTGGCTGAAGTCCATCCAGTGCCCGCCGCCCTTGGCGTCCTCGTAGAGTCGGCGGGCGAGGGGATTCGTCCAGAGGCGCCAGGCGAAGGCGCCGTCGGCTCGGGCTTGTCCCACAGGCTGCGCGGGGGAAGGGGCTCGATGGGCATGCTCCTTGCAGCGTGTCGAGTTCGTGAGGGGATGACACGGACTCACACGGACAGCCACGGACGCACACAGGAGAGAGAAGCCTGGCCGTCCGTGCTTGGCCGTGCCTGTCCGTGTCGCTGACAGGCTACCCGAGCCACTGCGGCCTGTCAAGCGTTGACAGGCGGTGAAGGGAATCGTACAATGCCGCGTCAATGGGGCTGGCAGCGTGCCGGCCCGGCGGAACCAGAGGACGCACAAGGAGAGACGGATGGCTCTACCGCTCGGTTTGCAGCTCTACTCGCTGCGCGAGGCGGCGGCGAAGGACTTCCCCGCCGTGCTGGCCAAGGTGGCCGACATGGGCTACGCGGGTGTCGAGTTCGCGGGGCTCCACAACATGAAGCCCGCCGACGTGGCGAAGATCGTAGCCGACCTGGGGATGAAGTGCGTGTCGGCACACATGCCCTGCCCCACGCCCGAGAACGTGAATCAGGTGGTGGACGACGCGAAGGCGCTGGGCATCGGCTACATCGTGACCGGCGGCTGGATTGACCACTTCAAGGACTACGCCTCGATCCTGTCGTTCGCCGCGAAGGTCGAGGTGGGCGCCGAGCTGGTCGCGCCCCACGGGCTCCAGGTGGGCATCCACAACCACTGGTGCGAGTTCGACCACCTGGTCGAGGGCAAGCTGCCCCACGCGATCTTCATGTCCCTCACCAGG
>VGYV01000892.1 GCA_016872855.1 Planctomycetota bacterium | reverse complement strand
TCGGCGCCCTTGTCGTCCTTCCAGGCGATCTCCTGGCCGTCGCTGCACTGCTGAAGGAGACGGACGGAGGGCAGGGGGCTGCCCTGGGCGGCGTCGAGCTTGACCCAGCAGGCCAACTCGTAGGTGTCGCGGGGCTGGATGCCGCGCGCGAGGGAGCGCCACTCGGCGTCGCGGGACGGGTCTTTGATGGCGATGGACTTGCTGCCGCTGCGAGCGTGGTCGCTCCAGAGGAGGGCCTTGCCGAGGTCTTCGGGAGCGGAGGGGCTCCACTGGTTGGGGCGGTCGGGCGGGGCCTGGCCGGCGGCCAGGGTGTCGCCGTGCTCGAAGCCGCCGTTTTCGAGGGCGGAGGCCTCCTCCTGGCCGAGGAGCGGCAGGCCGTAGGGCGACAGGTCGGCATTGGGGTCCTGCTTCCGGGCGCGGCGTGCGGCCCGCTTGGTTGCGGGGGTGCGGTAGTGGTCGAGGAGTATGAGGCGTGCGAGGCGGGCATCCTGGTTCGTGAAGCTGGCGCAGAGGAGCTGGGACGAAATGGTCAGCTCGGCCGGCGGCAGCTCGGGCTTGGGCGCGGGGGCCGGCTCGGGCGGCCTCGGGGGCGGTTCGGGCTGCTTCTCGCCTTTAGTGGGCGCGGCGGTGTCGGTCCTCGTGGAAGGCCCGGCCGTGAGGCGCGTGGCGGTGGATGCCTTGTTGTCCTTGGCCGCGGGGGTTCCGGTCGTGGCCTTGGTGTCCTTCGGGGCCTCTGGCGGCGGGGTGGGCTTGGGGGCCATGAAGGTGAGCCAGACCAGCATGAGGGCCATGATGACGAGCAGGGCAATGATGGCCTTCGAGCCATCGTGCTGCTGGCCTTCGGGGTCGAAGTCATCGTATTGGTTCATGGGCACTCGATAGCTGGTTCGGTGGTGATTGGATGAATGGATGGTTGGATGAATGGATGATTGGCTGACACCCATCCACCCATCCATCCATCCATTCATCCCCCTTCAATGGCGTCCCGCTGTGGGCCGTGTGGTCGGCATGGCTCAGGCAATGTCGCCGCGCAGGAGGGCGCGGCGGTAGTCCTCCGCTTCGAGGTGGTAGACGGCGTGGACCTCTTCGGGGGTCAGGACGTAGGGCTTGCCGAAGGCGCGGGCGGCGAGCCAGGTCTTGCAGGCCTCCTCGACAATGAGGTTGCGGAAGTATGCCTCGCGGACGTTTGCGCCGACCGTGAGGAGGCCGTGGTTGCTCAGGAGCACGGCGTTGTGGTCGCCAATCACCTTCGCCACGGCCTCGGCGAGCTGCTTGCCGGCCGGAATGATGTAGGGCAGGACGGGGATGTCGGCGCCCACGAGGGCGATGAGGTCGGGGTAGATCGGCGGAAGGCTCTGCCCCGTCATGGCCAGGGCCGTGGCGATTGGCGCGTGGGTGTGGACCACCGCGTTGGCGTCGGGCCGCTTGAGGAAGCAGGCGATGTGCATGTAGACCTCGCATGTCGGCTTCTTCGTTGAGCCGATCACCTCGCCCGTCTTGGGGTCAATCGGGATGTAGTCGTCCTCCGTGCAGTCCTCGAAGGCGCACCCTGAGGCCTTGACGACGAGGGCGGTGTCGGCCCGAGCGCTGGTGTTGCCCCCTGGGCCGACGATGAGGAGGCGCTCAGCGATCTTGCGGCCATAGACCCACAGATCGCGCTTTGCGGTCTCAACGGTGTACGGGGAGGGCATTCAACGTCCTTCCAGCAGGCGGTCGCCGAGCGAGTTGTCGAGGCCCGTGGTCGCGTGGATCAGCTTGCGGGTCTTCTCGACGTCGTAGCGGACTCGGCGGAAGACGACGGCGTCGGCCTCGTCGGTGAGGGTGACGTAGCAGGCGCGGGGATCGTTGTCCCGCGGCTGGCCGACGGAGCCGACGTTGATGACCGCCTTCTGCTTCTCCTCGAAGTGGTAGATCTTGAGGAGCTCGAGCTCGGAGGGGTGGGTGTAGCGGAGGTCCTCGGTGTAGATGCCCGGCTCGTGGGAGTGGCCGACGAAGCACAGGCCACGGATGAGGGAGAAGATCTCGCGCATCTTCTCCTTGTTCTGCACGTCGCGCCGGAAGATGTACTCGCGGAGCGGCTTGCGCGGCGAGCCGTGGACGAAGAGGAGCGGCACGTTGTCAATCGAGCGCTCCTCCGTCACCGGCAGCCCGCGCAGGAAGTCGAACCGCTCGGCCACCTCCTCCTGGCTGCCCTGCTTCGAGAGCTGCTCGCGGGTCCACTCGATGGCCATCTCGGCGCGGAGGTTGAACTGCTCGGTCTTGTGGCTGTGGAAGATCGCCTCGTCGTGGTTGCCCATGAGGGTGAAGCCGAGCTTTCGGGCGAGTGCGACGCACTCGCGCGGCTGCGGCCCGTAGCCCACCACGTCGCCCAGGCAGAGCACCCGGTCAATGTGGCGCGACTGGATGTCCTCGATCACAGCCTCCAGGGCGGCGAGGTTGCTGTGGATATCGGAGATGATCGCGATCAACGCTCACGACTCCTGCGAGCCGGGCGCCGGCGGCGGGGCAGTAAAGGAGAATGTCCCCTTTTCTGCCTCGGGGTGGGGCGGCACGGCTTTGTCGGCCAGTAGGATCGGGATGCCCTCTTCGACGGGATAGCGGACGAGGGTCCTCGTGCACACGAGGCCCTGCTCGTCCAGCCGCAGCGGCGCCTTGCACACGGGACAGGCCAGAATCGCCAACAGCTTCTCATCGAGCACGGCCATGCACCCCCGTGACACCCGACCCGTGATGATAGCAGAAGGGGCAGGGGCTGTCAAACAGCGTCGCCGCATTGGGTGCACTAACGGATTTGTGCGCCGCCCGCCCTCGTTCGTAGTTCGGCGTTTACGCGGTTCCTCTGTCGGCCCTGGCAGCCCTGAAGACCGCCTGAAGGCCGAACTACAAACA
>VGYV01000891.1 GCA_016872855.1 Planctomycetota bacterium | reverse complement strand
GGGCCGGGGGAGGCCCCTTCGCGGGGCGGCGCATCTTGTTCAGGGCGATCGTGATGAGCCAGGACGCCAGGTTGCCCTCATACGTGTACCCCCCGCTGCCCGCCGGCTCCAGCAGGCAGACGAAGGCCTCCTGGACGGCATCTTCGGGGGAGAGGCGTGCATGGGGCGAGTGGCACGCCTTCAGGACAGCACCGAGGACGGTCCGGTGCAGTTCCTCGCACTGCCGATCGAGCGCGGGGTCGGCCGGGCCGCCTGCCCGCCTCGCCTCGAGGTAGCGGATGAGAGCGCCCCGCCGAACGAAGTGGCCCGCGGCCCCACACAGGCGAGAGCTTGAGAAGGTCCGGAGCCGCGGCAGGCCAACCCGCTGGACCAGGCACCCAGCGTCCTCTGGGGCAAGCCCCCCCGCTTGGCAGAGCACCTGAGTGGCCTGCTCGGCGACCTGTTCGTCGCTCGCCGCGAGGTTGGCCACGAAAGCCTGTGCCCGGTCCAGCGCCGAGGCCCGGTCTTGCAGCAGCGCTCCCAACCTCGCGGGCCGCACCGCTGCCTGGAAGTCGCGCGCCAGCCGCCACACCTCCTCAAGCCGCTGGCCGCCGCCGAGCAGCTCGGCCATCGGGCACCCGCAGGCCTCGGCGGCCAACTCCACCGCCGCCAGGCCCGCGCGGCACGACTCGGCCCTCTTGGCCAGGCCCCGGGGCGTCATGCGCCACGCTGACTGCCCGCCGTTTCGCGCGGCCGCCTCGGCCAGCACGGCCAGCAGCAGCGCCTTGGCTGCCGCCGTGGCGGGCTCCCCCTCGTCGTCCGCCAGAGCAGAGCGGCAGGTGTCCAGGAGCAACCCGACGCGCTCGGGCGCCTCGCCGGGCGCCTCCGCGGCCGCCCGCTGCTGCAAACTGATAAGAAGGGGCCTGCCCGCCAGAAGCCGCTCGACGGCCCCAGCCTGGGCTGCGCAGCGCTCCCCCAGCCTTCCATTCTCGATCATAGGTGCCACCCCCCACGGCACGTGCCGCGCCGCGGACACCCTCGAACCAGACTGCCGTTCCCGCCCACGCGCCGTCGCATTATACAAACCGCGCGCGGCGCGTTCAACTGCCGCGGCGCGACTTTCCCCTCCCCGAGTGCAAGAGAGCCTGCCCGCATGAGTACAGGGGGTAGAGAGCAAGCGAGGCCGCCCAGCGGCCACCTGGCAACCCTGAACATCAGCGGAGGAGAAAGGAGGCGCAACGAGCGTGGGACGGTCTGCCGCGAGCGGAGGCCGACGTCGGCCCCCGGAACACCAGAATCGGTTCATCTCTGCCAGAAAGGAGTCCGCAATGCATCGCAACAACAGCCTCGCCCTTCGTGTGAGCCTCTCGGCCCTCTACGTCCTCCTCGCCAGCGCACTGCTCGCAGGCGCGCCCGAACCGGCCGACCCCGAGGCCCTGGTCCCCGAGGAGCAGGTGAACACCCACACCCTCATGCCCTTCCTCAAGGCCGCCTTCCTGAAGTGCGAAGTCCTGGCCGACGGCGCGCTCAAGGTCGAGGACGAGGGGATGAAGACCCTCATCAAGGTGGACCCGGCCAAGAAGCTCGTCGCCATCTTCTCCCTCTGGTCGCTCAAGGCCGGCTTCTCCGAGGCCGAGAAGCTCAGCCTCGCCAACCGGCTCAACAAGACCCTCATCATCGTGCGCTTCCACGTCCACGAGGCCACGGTCCTGGTGTGCGACTACCAGTTCTCCTACGAGAACGGCATTCGCCCCTCCACCTTCGTCGGGGCCTACCGCCTGTTCGCCAAGGTGGTCAAGGGCGCCGTGATGACCCAAGACCCCGACCGCATCATCGGCACGGACGGCTCGCGCAGCGTCCGGGCGCCGGGCCAAGGCGTCTGAATCCAGATATGGCGTAACAACTCAGCCGTCTGAAGTGCACGCCCCCACCGACCCTTCGGCTTCGCTCAGGGCAGGCCCTCGTGTCGGTGGGGCGAAGGATTGGCCACTATGCCGGACCGCCCTCACACCCCATCCCCCTCTCCACCCCTCTCCCTCTCAGGGAGAGGTCGCCTCGTCAGCGAGGCGGGTGAGAGTGGGGGTTGTGCCCAAGGGTTCACCCTCCCCTTCCCCCTCCCTCCGAGAGGGAGGGGGGTAGGGGTAAGGGGGTGCGGGGGCCGCCGCGGGTAGTGGCCAATCCTGCGCCCCACTCGGTGCCGCTGGCTGGTGAGCGGCGCAGCCCAGTGGGGGCGGGGACTTCGTCAGGCTGATATCCTATCCGTGCCCATCCGTGCCATCCGTGGTCCAGAATCGGTTTCGCGTTCTGCGTTGTTCCGCGTCTTCCGCGGGGAGCCGGTCTTTACCCGCGCAATCCGCGGTCAAGAACCGGTTTCGCGTTCTTTTCGTGTGCCCTCGACTTCGCTCGGGCCAAGGTTTCGCGGGCGGCCTCTTCTCTGTGGCTTCTCTCTGTGGTCTCAGTGCCCTCTCTGGTGAGAGGTCCCGTTTCGCCTCTTTCGCGGGCAGGTCTTCTCTGCGGCCCCTGCGCCTCTGCGTGAGAACCGATCGGTGCGGCCATGTGGGGCTGGCGAGGCCGCCCCCATGAAGCTGCCGACTTGGACGAGTTGGACGACTTGCCCATGGAACGTCTTCTCAGTACCCCAATGAAGCCCCGCTCGTGGGCCAGCTCGATCACGGCATTGCCGGCAAAGCCGACCTCGCGCAACGCCTGGCCGATGGCCTTGCAGAGCCGCGCCCCTTTCGGTATCATGGGCTTCGGTCATCTCCGCGGAATGCTGAGGCGAGACTCGCTGCGCTATGCCTTGCCTGCCACGACTCCTGCTCGCGCTCTCCCTCTCCGCCCGCGTTCCCGTTCTGGCAGCGGCAGAGGCCCCGCGCCCGCCCCAGCCGCCGGCGAAGGGGCTGGACCGCAGGG
>VGYV01000890.1 GCA_016872855.1 Planctomycetota bacterium | reverse complement strand
TCCTCAGCGATGCTCTCCGCTGCATCGCCTGCGTCGCCGCGCCTTGCATCCGCCCCGCTGACGCCGGCAACGCAGCCCGCGTGGGTTTTGAGATAGTTTCTATGTGGCCGACCTGACCCCCGTTCTCAAGTGAGCCCCGTGCCGCGCCCGGACCCTCACGCACGCGACGACAGGTGGCTGGCCGTTCTGTGCCTGGCCGGTGCCATGCTCTGCTGGGGCTGCGTCCCGATCTTCTTGCGGTTCTTCATCGCCGGCGAGGGGCTAGAGCCGTGGGCGGTGAACGCGGTGCGCTACCTGGTAGGCGCGCTCTTCTGGCTCCCGATGGTGGTCGTGTTGCGGAAGCGGCGAAGGGAGGGCGAGGGGCCGGCCCGCGGCCGCAGCGTGTGGCGCGACGCGCTGGTGCCCTCGGCAATCAACGTCGTGGCGCAGACGACCTATGGCATCAGCCCGGCCTACGCGAGCGCGCCCACCATCGGCTTCGTCCTCCGCCTGTCGTTCCTCTTCACGCTTCTTTTCGGCCTGGTCTTCGTGCGCGAGGAGCGGCGGCTGTTGCGGCGGCCGACGTTTCCGCTGGGCGTCCTCGTGTGCCTGGCGGGCGTAGTGGCGATGTTCGCCGAGGGGCTGGCAAAGAAGGGGAGCGCCACGGCGGCCGGGATGGCCATCCTGCTCGTCTCGACGGTCGGCTGGGGCGGCTACGCGGTGAGCGTGCGGAAGTTCATGTCCGGCTATCCGGCGCGGCTGGGCTTCGGGGTGATCAGCCTGTACACGACGGCGGGGCTGATCGCGCTGGCCTTCGTCTTCGGGCGGCCGGCGTCGCTCGGCAGCGTGGGCGGCGGGGTGTGGGCGGCGCTCGTCGTCTCGGCGTTCCTCGGCGTGGCCTTCGGCCACGTGCTCTACTACAGGGGCATCCACAGGCTCGGCCCCGTCGTGTCGGTTGGGCTGCTCCTGGGGCAGCCGCTCGTGACATACGCCGGAGCCGCGCTGGCATTGGGCGAGACCCTGTCGTGGGTGCAGGCGCTGGGCGGCGTGGCCGTGGTGGCGGGCGGGGCGCTCCTCCTGGCGGCGGAGGCCGGCCTGGGGCCCGGCGGAACTCCAAACGGACAGGCTCCTGGGTCGGATGCGGCTCCCCCGATTGCCTTGCGGCTCTGATGCGGTTCCGCTACAATCGTCGGCGCAGGCGGATGCCAGTCTGCCTTCGAGACGCGAGGACCATTGAGGGCGCCAGAATGAACGCTTCCAAGCTCGGCCTCTTGACCGTCGTTGCTTGCGGGGCGATGCTTGCCTCGTGCGCGAGCCTCTTCGGGCCACGCCGCGAAATCGTCCTGCGGCCCAGCGTCGGCAAGGCCCCCTACGGCGAGCTGCCCGACGGCAGCCCCGTGGACCTTTATACCCTCACCAACGCCCTGGGCATGCAGGTGCAGTTGCTCAACTACGGCGCCACGCTCGCCAGCGTCGAGGTGCCCGACCGCCACGGCAAGATGGGCGACGTGACGCTCGGCTACGACGCCGTCGAAGGCTGGCTCAAGAACCCCGCCCGCTTCGGCTCCACCATCGGCCGCTACGCCAACCGCATCGCCAGGGGCACCTTCACCCTCGACGGCCAGACCCACACCCTCACCCTCAACGCCGGCGAAAACCACCTCCACGGCGGTGCCCGGGGCTTCGACAAGGTGCTCTGGCACGCCCAGCCCATCCAGGCCGCCACCGCCGTCGCCGTCCGCTTCACCTACCTCAGCAAGGACGGCGAGGAGGGCTACCCCGGCACCCTCTCCGCCACGGTCCTCTACACCCTCACCAACAACAACGAGCTGAAGATCGAGTATACCGCGACGACCGACAAGCCGACCGTGGTGAACCTGACGAACCACACCTACTGGAACCTGGCGGGGGCCAAGGCGGGCGACGTGCTCGGCCACATCCTCACCCTCTTCGCCGACCAGTACACCCCCGCCGACAAGGCGCTCATCCCCACGGGCGAGCTCAAGCCCGTCCTCGACACCCCGTTCGACTTCACGACGCCGACGCCCCTCGGCAAGCGCATCGCCGAGACCGGCGGCGGCTACGACACCAACTTCGTCCTCCGCACGCCCCCCGGCAGGATCGGCCTCGCTGCCCGACTCTACGCCCCGCGCTCCGGCCGCCTCATGGAACTCCTCACCGACCAGCCAGGCATCCAGCTCTACACCGGCAACTACCTCAACGGCTCGATCACCGGCAGAGACGGCGTGACGTATCGCAAGCAGGCCGGCGTGTGCCTCGAGCCCCAGTGCTTCCCCGACTCCCCGAACAAGCCGCACTTCCCCTCGCCCGTCCTGCGCCCCGGCGAGACCTACAAGCGCACCATCCTCTACCGATTCACGACCCGATAGGGGCTCATCCCGTGACCCACCGCCGCGCGTCTCGTGGGGATGAATGGATGAGTGGATGGGTGGATGGGTGTCAGGCAATCATCCATTCATCCATCCATCCAATCATCCCCCTTGACTGCGGCGCAACTCCGCGTTAGGAACTCCTCTCATGGCAGGATTCGGCTCATGGCGGCGGCAGGACATCCCCGCCCGCCTCGTCCGCGAGATGAAGAAGAGGGACGGCCTAGCGCCCGTGGACCTCGACCGCTTCTGGGCTGACCAGGAGGCGGCCTGCAAGGACCCCTTCGGCCCCAACATCCCCCAGTGCCCCCTCGGCATGCTGATGAGCGGCGAATGCGTCTACGCCGAACTCGGCATCGAGGAGGACTTCTGGCGCTACGACCACGATGAGGAGTGGCGCCTCGGCCTCAACCGCGCCTACAACGACAAGGCCGAGAAGATCGTCGGCCGCCGACTCCTCAGCGAGAGGCCCTCCGACCCCTCGACTTCGCTCGGGGCAGGCCCGGCCCAACGCTATCCTGCCATCAAGGGCCTG
>VGYV01000889.1 GCA_016872855.1 Planctomycetota bacterium | reverse complement strand
CGCTGGGCGCGACCTGGGCCGGCAGGTCGGCACCGTTGACCGTCACGACCACCTTCGAGCGCTCGCTTGGCGAGCCGCCACAGAGGCCGAGGATGAGAAAGAGCGGGCGCGCCTCGTCCGCGCCGCTTGCAAACCGAATGGCGAAGGTGTGGGCGCGGCCCCCCGCCCACTTGTCCTTGATCGCGGGGTGGATGTAGGGCCAGTCCTTCGGCGTGCTTCTGCCGACCGTGTGGACGACGGGGTTGGGAAACACTCGCAGGTAGGCCTGGTAGCCCTCCCCCTCGCCCGTCAGCCCGAACTCCGCCGCGCGGTTGTCGGGCGTGCCGACCACGAACAGCAACTCCCTCTGCTGGCCGGCGAAGGCCGCTGCCGCCGTGAGAATGCCCGCAGCTATCCACGCGCGCCCCATCGAGCACCTCCTCCCCAGCAGTATACCGGCGGATGCGCGCATTTCAACTTGCATTGACAACGCTGAGTACCCGTGTAACATGGGCCGCAGCACTCGTGGAGCATGAGAAGATGGGCCTCAAGTTGGAGAGGTCTGATCTTGTAGGGGTTTGGCTGGCTTGTGCCAATGGTGCCAATGGGGTCAGGTCTTGCTTTTTTCTTTTTTCTCTCTTGACAAACGGGGATGCGGGGTCTAGACTGCGGGCATGGCTCGCCCGCTGCGCATCGAGGTGGCCGACGGCGTGTACCACGTGACCAGCCGCGGGCTGGAACGGCGGGAGATCGTCCGTGACGACCGCGACCGGGAGAAGTGGCACGAGCTGCTCGCCACCGTGGCCGTCCGGCGGCGCTGGCGGGTGTTCGCGTGGGCGCTGCTGGACAATCACCACCACCTGTTCCTCCAGACCCCCGAGCCCAACCTGTCGGCGGGAATGCACGACCTGAACTCGGGCTATGCCACGGTGTTCAACCGCCGCCACGGGCGCTACGGGCCGTTGCTCCAGGGGCGGTTCAAGGCCATCCTCGTCGAGAGGGACGCGCACGACTGGGAGCTGAGCCGCTACGTGCACCTCAACCCCGTGCGCGCTGGGCTCGCCGCGCGGCCCGAGCTGTATCCGTGGAGCAGTTGCCGCTTCTACCTGGGACTGGCCTCGCCTCCGCCGTGGCTGGCCTGGGAGCAGGTGCTCATCCGCCACGGCCGGCGGCTCCGCGAGGCCCGGAGGGCCTACGCTGCCTTCCTCGACGAAGGGGTCGCAACGCCCCCACGCTCCCCCCTCGGCCGCGTCGTGGCCTCCACAGTCCTGGGCTCCGCAGCGTTCGTCGAGAAGGTCAAGGCATGGCTGGCGGGCCGGCGGCCCGACCCGGAGGTCCCCGCGGCTCGGGCGTTGGCCCCTCGCGTCGAGCCCGAGGACGCCGAGGCCGCCGTCTGCAGGGCCTTTGGGGTGGAGGCCGCCGTGCTGCGGCAACGAGGGCGCTGGCACAACGAGCCGCGCTCCGTGGCCATCTACCTCTGTCGCAAGTGGACTGGCGGGACGATTCGCGCGATTGGCGAGCGGTTCGGCGGCGTCCTGGGCACGCAGGTTACGAAATGCGCCGCGGCTGTCGCGGCGCAGCTCACGAGGGACCGTTCCCTCGCCGAGAAGGTCCGCCAGTGCGAACACGCACTTGCCAAAAAGGAAAAAAGCAAGACCTGACCCCCATCCTGCGATGGCCTTGACAGGGCCGAGCGCCCGCGTAAGATGGGTGCGGGCCTCCGACAGAGGCCACCTCCGTGGCACCCCTGGCGCCGGGGGGGGGCACTGTTGCACAGGTGACCGTTGGGCATGAAGAAATGAGATCCAAGCTCAAGAGGTCCGACATCGTGGCAGTTCTCATCGGCTTGTGCGCCATCGCCTTTGCATGGGCGTTCGACACTGGCGGCTGCGGATGCAGCGACGCTGACTACCTCGTGCAGACGCTTGAGGTTGATGCGAGCAGGAGGGTTCGGGTCACGGCGGCAAGTTGCTGGGAGATATCGCAGCCGCTATGTTCGGAGATCCTCGATGGTAACGAAGTGGTCTCGGCGCCCTGCCATATCGGCTGCATCGGCGACAGCACATCTACGTCCGACCTCCACTTCGCCCTCCTGATGTCGAACGACCACGACATCATCGCACTCGTCGAGGAGTCCAGCCCCGACGTGGTCCTCATGCTGCACAGATTCTCGACCGGAGAAAACTACCCGCGAGATTGGAGACTGCCTTCGGGGGAGTACGACGCGAGGATGGACGCCACCCTGGACTGTCTGCGTCGGAGCCTCCGCCGCGAGGGCCTTGTGTTGAGTGGCCAAGCGCGGGGCAGCGTGGACCGGAAGGTGAAGTGAGCCGAAGGTTGCCATGGCGACCGCGCCCTCCGGAAGGCTCCAGCACGTTCGGGAGGGTGACGGGGAACGCCGCTGCTCAGTCGGCGAAGAGTTTCCGGATGCCGGCGATGAGCATGGGGAGGGGCATGATCTTCTGGCGCAGCGGGTCGAAGATGAGGCCGAGGTTCTCGAGGGTGGTGACGCCGAGGAGCGTGCTGTCGCCCTCCTCGCCGAAGAGGACGACGCACGTGGCCGTCTGGCCCTCGAAGGTGATGCGGGCCTCGCCGACCCGGCGGCGGACGGGCTGGCCGTTGGCGAGGAAGAAAGTGCGTTCTCCCGTGGGCTCGATGCCCAGGCCCTCAAGCTCGGCTCGGGGAATCACTGAGTAGACGGCCCCAGAGTCCACCAGGAAGCCGACCGCCGTGTGGCGGGCGGGGTCGAGTGGGTTGGCGACTTCGGCTTCCACCTTCGTCAGCCCCATGCTTGCTCCTCCAGGCCGGTGCCTAGGCGGACAGGCTCTCAGATAGCCTTCAGCGATTCGGCTCATTGGGGCGAAGACTGCCTGAAGGCAGGACTCCAAACGAGCCGCTCTCCTGGTTCGGAGTCCTGCCTTTAGGCAGC
>VGYV01000888.1 GCA_016872855.1 Planctomycetota bacterium | reverse complement strand
CACATGCAGAGCGACGCCCAGAGACGATTCGGGGCGCGGCGCTGGAGACCCGTGGCCCACTCAGCGGCCGAGACGGCCGCCGCCTAACGGTGTCCGAAACGGACCACGCCCTTATTATTTTGCCCACAATCATCTTGCCTGAAGTCCTGACAGATCTGGCGTGGCGTAACGCTCGCCCACGTCCGTGACCAGTCTACCCAGAGCGACTCGCACATGATCAAGCCCCAGGTCGCGGGCGTACTTGAGCACGCCTCCCCGGAAGTCGGGGAAGCCGGTGCCGAGGACCATAGCGACATCAATGTCGGACTCCCGCTGGGCGATGCCTTCGCCGAGCACCCAGAAGGCTTCGGCGACCATGCGCATAACCAGGCGCTGTGTGATCTCAGCAGCGCTGATCCCGCGGTTGCCGTACCGCTCCCCACGCGAACGGGGCGTGTGGTCGCCCGGCGAATAGTCGTACACGCCTCCGCCCGTCTTCTGGCCGAGGCGGCCCTGGGCGACGAGGTGGGTCACGGTCCCCGGCAGCGGGCCGTGGCGGGGGAAGGCGCGCCTGAGCACTGCATCGGTCGCGGCCAGGATGTCGAGGCCGGCCATGTCGATCAGCGCGAGCGGCCCCATTGGGAAGCCGAACTCCGCCATCGCGGCATCAATCGCCCCCGCTGCCGCGCCCTCCTCCAGGAGCCAGAATGCCTCCTTGAGGTAGGGGATGAAGATGCGGTTGACCAGGAAGCCCTCGCGGTTGCGGACGAGGACGGGCGTCTTCCGCAGGGTCTTGGCGAGCCTGAGCGCCGCGGCAATCACGTCGGGCGGCGTGGCCTCGCGGCGGATGACCTCGACGAGGGGCATGACGTGGGCGGGGTTGAAGAAGTGCATGCCGATGAGCCGCTGGGGATGCCGCATGCCCTCGGCGAGCAGGTCGAGCGACAGGGTCGAGGTGTTCGACGCAATGACCGCATCCGGCCGGCAAACCCCTTCGACGCGCGCGAGCACGGCGCGCTTCACCGCCGCATCCTCGAAGACCGCCTCAGCGACCCAATCGGCGTCTGCCACGGCCGCCCAGTCACTCGTCGTCGAGAGCAGGCCGAGCATCTTCTCGGCGCGGTCAGGGGCCAGCTTGCCCTCGGCCACGCGCTTCTCGACCGAGCGCGCAATCCTCTGCCTCCCGCGTTCGAGCGCAGACTCATCCTCATCAATCGCCACCACTGGCAGGCCAGCGATCAGGAAGGCGTGGGCAATCCCAGTCCCCATCGAACCCATCCCGACCACCGCGACGCGACCGACTTCGGGCTTCAATCGGCAATCAGCAATCGGCAATCGGCAATCGCCCAGCTTCCCCGCCTCCCGCGTGGCGAAGAAGACGTAGAGCTTATTCTGGGTCCCGAGGGTCGCCATGCACTCGGCGTAGCCCGTCTGCTCCTTGCGGAGAGCCGCGTCGAACGACTCCTCGACTCCCGCCCACACGGCATCGAGAATCTTCCAGGGCGCGACCAGCTCGGGGCGGCCCTTCGCAAGCTGTTTCTCCGCCGCGGCGAAGGCAGTATCGTTCGCCCCCCTGTCGCACACCCTATCCGTGCGCTCCCTGGTCCTGTAGGCGGGGCGTCCCTGCCCCGCGAACTCCTTTGCCAGCTCGATCAATTCGTCGGGGCTACAGAGGGCATCCACCAGACCGATGGCCAGGGCTTCCTCCGCGCCAATCGGCGCGGCAGCGAGCAGCATGCGCAAGGCGTGCTCGACCCCGATGAGCCGAGGCAGGCGGGCCGTGGCGCCGGCCCCCGGGTTGATGCCGAACGTGACCTCGGGCATGCTGAACTGCGCGCCCCTGGCGCACACGCGATAGTGGCAGGCCGCCGCCAACTCGATGGCGCAGCCCATCATCTTCCCCGCCACCGCGGCCACGACCGGCTTGGGGCAGGCCTCGACCTCCCCCAACGCCTCCTGGAACACGCGCGACATGCGCACTGCGTCCTCCGCCGTGCGCGTCTCGCGGAAGAGGTCCAGGTCGGCCCCTGCACTGAAGTGTTCCGCGTCGCCCGCGAGCACGATGCCGCGCACCATGGGGTCCGAGGCTGCCTGCTGCACCGCGGTCACCAACGCATCCAGGAGCGCGTAGGTGATGGAGTTCACCGGCGGCGCATCGAGGCGCAGGAGGCAGACCCCATCGGACACGCTTCGCTGAACCATACCGGCGGCCTCTCGTGAGGCATCACGAATGGGCTTGCCCAGAGGCCAATAGGATACCTGGCGGCAGCGGGGCGATCAAGGCAGGGTCCGTTCGTCCTCGTCCTTGTCCCTCGTCCATCGTCCATCGTCCTCGGTTCCCACGGTCTGCGCCAGGAAGAGTCGAGGACGAGGGACGAGGACGAAGGACGAGGACGATTCACCGCAGGTCGCATGCCTCCTCTTTCTCACACGCCAGGCGCACTCGCACAACGCGCATGCCGATGGTGTCGTTCACGTAGGCGTGGGTGTCGCTCACGGCCACGTAGGTGGGCCAGGCGAGGGGAATCTCGGGCTTCTTTACCTTCGCCTCCGCGCCGCCCGAATCCTGGTTGCCGTAGTGCCCGAAGGAGGTGATGGGGTTGTTCGCGTTGTCAATCACCTCAATGCGGAACTGGCAGACGTTTGGGTAGAAGACGCGGCCGAAGGGGTCCACGTCGAAGCCAGTGCCCTCGCACATGCAGACGGGGGTGCCGGCGCCGTAGGTCTCGGAGTAGGGGGAGTAGCCGAATCGCACCCACTCGGCGCCCTGGACCTCGCAGGTCTTGTGCGGGTAGTGGCCGTCCTGGAAGTAGTGGAACTTGAGCGTTGGCTTGGCCTTCACGGCGTCGGGGAGGCCATCCAGATCGTTCTTGTCCCTGCCGCCCGCGCCCCAGACGAACGCACCGCCTTCCGGGGGGAACTTGACGATGCTGGCG
>VGYV01000887.1 GCA_016872855.1 Planctomycetota bacterium | reverse complement strand
CGTCGTCGTCCTCGTTGTCGAAGCCATAGGGGCGAAAAGCCCAGCGATTCGACGACGACGACGAGGACGACGACGAGCACGAGAAGACGCAGGATCGGGCCGGCGCCAATACCGGGAGTCATGCTCGGGATTTCGCGCGCGTGTAGTCTGCCACGCTCACGGCGATGGGCGTTCTGGGCCTCCGAAGGAGGCGGTGGGTGCGGCCTACGGCGAGGCTCCGCGAGCGGTGGGTGGGGGAACCACCCGCGGCCCAGCCCCAGAAGCGGAGCGGCGGAGCCCTGGGCACCGGCGCTTCCGCCGCCGCGCTTCGGGGGCTGGGCTTCTTCTTCGGCCCGAAGACATGGTTCCGCTTTGCTGCATCCTTCCGGGGCCTCAGGACGGGCCACATTCGGCCACGCCCCTCGGGCGTTCCCCTCGGGCGCCCGGACCGTAGGAGACTCCACGCAGCCGGCCGCCGTGGGGCCTTGCGCGGAGGCAGGCGCCGCGCTATAATCTTACTGGTAAGAAAGGAGGCATGACATGTCCGTGGTGGCAACGACCCACATGTCATCGAGGGGGCAGGTAGTCATCCCCGAGGCGGTGCGCAAGCGGCTGGGCCTGAAGGAGGGAGCACAATTCGTGGTCTTGGGCAGGAAGGACGTCGTGGTGCTGAAAGCGCTCGGGCCTCCCTCGATGGCGGAGTTTGACGACTTGATAGCCGAGGCCCGCAGGCAAGCGGGCAGGGCCGGCATCAAGCGGTCCGAAACTGCCGCCGCCATCGCCAGGGTGCGAGGCCGAAGGTGAGAGCCCTCCTCGACGCATCGTCGCAATGCGGTTCCGGGTCCTACCGCCGCATCAGGGGCGGCAACTCACCCCCATGCTTGGCCCTGTAGTTCCTTCTCAGTCTTGCTTCTGCGCCCTTCTCGCTGGAAGCATGGCGGTAGCTGGTGTTGAACTTCCAGCCGCCATTGAGCAACGCCCACAATGGGTGATTCACCGTGTGCTCGTCAAAGCTCAGCAGTTCCTGCATTCGCCTTTTGACGGGCCGACCTCTCCTTGGCAAACGTGCGATGACCACACCCCCAACCTCGTCCGCACCCGACGCGCCTGAAGAACGCCTCCGAAGCGCGGTCCAACCGGGCGAGCGCCCGATAGAGTCCGCTTGATCGGTACTTGGAGAGGACATCCTGAATGCTATCGCCAGGATGGGATACAATCAGGCAGTACACGCCACTGCCAGGGGGGATCTGGTCAAATCCCCCACTTCGGGTATTTGCCGCTCTTGTGAGGGGCGTAGTGTGCCCAAGGCCGTTTGCTCTAAGAAAGCTGATGCCATTGCACACTTGAGTCCCTCCTGACTTGTCGCCGAGAGAGAAGGATACGCCAAGCACCTATCGGCTCAGCCGTCGAGGGGGTGGCGCCAGCGGAGGCCGGGGAAACGGGCGTAGTCGCGGTCAGTGGTGATCCACTCGCAGCCATTCTCAATCGCCATGGCTGCAAGGAAGGCGTCGGGGACGAGGTTGCCCTTCACCCCGGCGCGGGTGCAGAGGTCCTGGAAGATCGTCCAGTGGCGCTCGCCAGGGAGTATCCTCACGCAGTTGGGCTGGCCGCGGAGGGCGGATGCAAAGGCCAATGCGCTGTCGATGGGGTCGGGGTCGTTGAACACTTTTGGATGGGTCACTACCCGCAAGAAGCTGCTGAGAACCAGGTCCGACATGCCGTAGGCCGCCGGGGCGTTCACCAGATCATCAAGCCACCGGCGGAACTCGGCGTGGCGCGGATGGTCCCTGCGGAACGCGTAGACCAGCACGTTCACATCAGGAAGCTGCACCGCGATGCTCCATGATATCCAGCAGGGATGCGGAACTGTCCAGGTCAACGCCTGGCCGTACGCCGGGGGCGCGGTGCGATACGGGGAGCTTCACGCGCTTCCGGCGGGGTTCCTGCGTCGAGCGGCTCAGCACCTCGCGCAGAGCGTCCTCCAGCATTGAGGTCAGCGTCCGCCCGCTCTTGGCCGCCAGCTCTCTCGCTTGGCGCAGGAGATGATCATCGAGATTGACCGTTGTCCTCATGCACCAAAGCATAGACAACGAGCAGCGATCTGTCAAGCCCGCCGCGCCGCGGGCCACCGCCCAATTGACAGGGAAGGAGCGCAGGCGTATCATACCGGTGAAGGAGCCGCAGCGATGAAGGAATGCTCGGAAGAGCTGCTTGGTGAGATCATGCGGCGGCTGGTCGTTGCCCTGCATCCCAATCGTGTCTACCTGTTCGGCTCTCAGGCGCGCGGGGACGCCGACGGTGACAGCGACATGGACCTCCTGGTCGTGGTACCCGACACGGACACGGCGCCGCGCGAACTCGCCCGTCTCGGCCGCAAGAGCCTTTGGGGCATGGGCGTTCCTGTGGACATCATCGTCTGCACCGAGTCCGAACTGGCCAAGTGGTCCCAAGTGCGCTGCAACGTCATCCACACGGCGGTGGAGAAGGGAAGGCTCCTCTTTGCATCCTGACCGGGAGATAGTGCTGGAGTGGCTTCGGAAAGCGGACGATGACATCCGCATGGGCGATCTTGCGTTGGGGGACACACCGCCCATCTGATGGGGCGCATCCCACCATGTCCAACAGGCAGCCGAATGACCTCCCCTCGAGGAGGGTTGACGGGGGCTGGCCTGCGCGGTAGGATAGAAGCGTGTGGGAAACACGTGACAGGACCTTTCCACGTTGGCAGGGCTCTGAGATGTCCAGGCCGATCAAGATCGTGGTCGAGAAGCACCCCGATGGCTACGTGGCCTACCCCCTCGGGCTAAAGGGCGTCGTGGTTGGGGAGGGCGACAGCTACGAGGAGGCGCTGGCCGACGTTAAGTCCGCCATCCGCTTCCACATCGAGACGTTTGGCGCCGAGGTGCTCGATACCGACTCGCCCGTGCTCGAGGCATTTGTCGCCGAGGCAGGGGTGGCC
>VGYV01000886.1 GCA_016872855.1 Planctomycetota bacterium | reverse complement strand
GGGTTCCGCCCCGTGACGCGCGACGCAATCATGGCCGAGTACGACGTGCAGGCGATGTGGTGAGCGCGCCCCAGGCCATTGCGTCCTACAGCACGACGCAGCCGGCGCCGAGGACCTGCTTGGGCCGCGAGGCGAAATCGAGCTTCAGGACGGTGATGCCGGCGATCTTGTCGGGGCTGGCCTTGGGCAACCCCTTAAGGACGATGCGATTCGAGGTCTGCTCGAAGGCGATGGGCTTGCCGCCGACGAGGTAGCTGGCCTTGACGAGCCGGGTCTTGAAGCCGCCGAGGGCAAGCTCCTTGCCCGGCCAGTTGCGGCACCAGAAGTAGGCCGTCTTCCCCTTCAGAGTCCACTGCCCGCACGGCATCCATTCGAGCTGGCCGCCCGTGCGGTTCATGTGGCCGTAGACGGCTTCGCCGTTCTGCTTCAGCCACTTGCCGACCGCGGCCAGGCGGGGCACCGCCTCGTCGGGCACCGAGCCGTCGGGCTTCGGGCCGATGTTCAGGAGCAGGTTGCCCTGGCCCGAGGCGCAGTTTTGAAGGAGGCCGAGGACCTCGCGGACGCTCCGCCAGTCCGTCGCGCACGGCATGTAGCCCCAGGAGCCGTTGAAGGTCATGCAGGCCTCCCAGGCGCGGCCCTTCTCGGCGTGCTGCACGTGCTCCTCAGGCGTGCCGAAGTCCTCGGGGAGCTGCGCGCGGTTGTTCACGATGATGTTCGGCTGAAGCTGGCGGGCCATGGCCGTCATCTTCGCCGACTCCCACAGCTCGGGCGACTTGAGGGGCCAGGAGACGTCGTACCACAGGATGTCTATCTTGCCGTAGTTTGAGCAGAGCTCGCGGACGCAGCCTTGGGTGAAGTCGAGGAAGCGTCGGCGTGCCGCCTCGTCCTTGGCGCAGCGGGCGCCGTCGGGGTGATGCCAGTCCATGAGCGAGTAGTAGAAGCCGATGCGGAGGCCGAACTCGCGGCAGGCTTCGACGTACTCGCGCACGAGGTCGCGGCCCGGGCCGCGCTTGGCCGCGTTGTAGTCGGTCTGAGCCGTGTCCCACAGGCAGAAGCCCTCGTGGTGCTTGGTGGTCATGACCATGTACTTCATCCCCGCCTTCTTGGCGAGGGCGGCCCACTCGCGGGCGGGGCGGCGTTTCGGCTTCCACGTGTCGGCCAGCTTCTCGTAGTCGGCGATGGGGATGCGTTCGCGGTTCATCACCCACTCGTGGCGCCCGAGCTGCGCGTAGAGGCCCCAGTGCACGAACATCCCGAAGCGCGCGTCGTGCCACCAGCGCATCCGCCGCTCCCGATTCCTGTCCCACTTCGTCGCAATCTGCTCTGACATCCCGGCTGCTCCTTTCCCGAAGGGGCGCGGACCGGCCGCCTGGCCCCGCCCACGACATGTCCCTTGCAGTATACCAGCAAACGCCCGCCGCGCAAACCAGCACGGAATCCGAGTATGGCGCCCCTTGCTGGCAGAGTGAGTATGGCCCCGAATCCTGGTGCTCCTGTTCTCAGCCCCTATGGGGCGTACTATGACAGCCCAGGGCGTTGCCCTGATCTTTGCCCACGTCCTCTGGGGGCTGGGGTTTAGCCCCCGAATGGGGGCGTTTGAGCCGTAGCCCAGGGCGACCGAAGGGAGCCCTGGGAGAAGACCCCCCAAGCGTAGAGCCCCCGAAGCGGGGCGGTTCAATGGGCGTGAAACGCCCCCTTCGGGGGCTTGGATGGGGGGGACGCCCGATCCCAGGGCTCCCTGCGGTCGCCCTGGGCTACGACTGGCTCGCCCGCGTTCGCGGGCTACAGGGCCCCGAGATGTGGGCAAAGATCAGGGCGTTGCCCTGGGCTGTCGTAGTACGCTCCTTCGGAGCTACACAGACGGATGCAAGGCACCAGGATTGGGGGCCATACTCTGGCAGAGGCTTTGCGCTTGACAAGGCCCGGGAGGGGGTGTACACTTATTGCGAGGTTTGTCAAGGGGAGGGTCCGTACCTGGCCCGGCTCAGGCGGGGCGTCGCCATGGGACGCGCGACGCATCTCGTTGCCGGCTTGCTGGCCCTCCTTTGCCCAGAGGCGCTGCGCGCCGATACTCTCCACCTCGCCGACCGCGGCAGAATGCAAGGCACACTCCAGGAACTCCTCTTCCGTGTGGACGGCCTGCCCAGGGTCTACCCTCGGGCCGATCTGAAGGGTGCGACCCTCTCTGACAGCGGGGACGACGCGGTCGAGTTGGCCGACGGCACAAGGGTCCAGGGCAAGGTGATCTCCCTCACCATGAAGTGTGCCGATAGGCTGTACGCGCTCGGCAGATCGAGGATCAAGTCGGTGGCGCTCGATGCCCAGGTTGAGGCGTTGCCCGCTGTCCTCGAAGCGCCCGTGGCGCCCGCGGCCGCCGAGCCCGTTCCGCGGGCGCGCGAGCTCACCGCCGAGGAGTTGGCCTCCCAGAAGAAGGGCCTGGCCAAGAGCGAGGACTTCTGCAAGCAGTTCCTCGCCAAGGCGGGCAAGCGGGGCCTCCTGGGCAGCGCGAGCAAGGCCGAGGAGAGGAAGAAACGGGTCCTGGCCATGGCCGAGCAGATCAAGCTTGAGCTGGCCGCGGGGCGGCTGTTCACCGATGGCCAGATTTACCAGCGCTACGACGCGGCGCTCGCCGGCAAGCTCTTCCGCGAGCCGACGAAGACCCAGCTCCGCACCATGGCCTCGGGCGTGAGGCTCATCGAAGGCCCGGACAAGAATACCCCGGAACTCGTGGTGGAGCCATTCCCCGAAACCAAGTACTGACGCTCACGCGAGCGAAAGGAGACGAGACGCGCGTAACCCGTTCTGCGGTTCCCTCGGGCACGGTGCCGGTGCGCCCAAGAGACAGGAGACGCAGGGATGAAGAGACTGGCAGTGGTTGTGATGGTTGTGGGCATGGTGTCGCTCGCCTTGGCGGGCGGCCCGCAGGAGTACAGGCAGGGGCTTG
>VGYV01000885.1 GCA_016872855.1 Planctomycetota bacterium | reverse complement strand
TACGGATTACGAATTACGGATTCCAGATGACAGACGACAGACGACAGAGGGCAGAAGAAGCGAAGACCGCCTGAAGGCGGGACTACGAACAGCTTAGCGCTGGAACTCGCGCGGGTCAACCGGCACGAGGCTCAGCTCGGGCTTCCAGCGGGGCGAATGCGAGTAGAAGGCATTGGCGGTGTCGAAGACAAGGGACTGGATGGTGGCTTCGGGGTGGCCGTCGCGGCGGAGGAACTCGACGACGCGGATGAGGCTGAGGGGGTCGCTGACGCCCCAGTCGGCGGAGCCGTTGACGAGAACGCGCTCGGCTCCGTGCCGGCGGATGATGTTCGAGACCCGCTCGGGCGTGAGCTTGGAGATGGGGTAGACGGTGAGGCCGAGGTAGTAGCCGGTGTCGCGGAGGAGGGGCATGGTGTCCTCGGTGTTGTGGTCAATGAGGATCATTTCTTGGGGGATGGCCATCTGCCTGAGGATGGGGAGGATGCGGGCGACGCCCTCGGGCTTGTGGAAGTGGGGGAGGTGGATGATGATGGGCATGTTCCGTGCCTTGGCGACCTCGAGTTGCTCGGTGAAGATGGTCTCTTCGTTTGGCGTGATGTTGTTGAGTCCGATTTCGCCGAGGGCGATGCAGCGTGGGTGGTCGAGGTACTCGCCCATGCCGGCGATGACCTCGCGGGCGAGGGCGAGGTCTTCGGCCTCCTTTGGGTTGACGGAGACGGCGGCGTAGTGGTCAATGCCGAAGCGGCGGGCGCGGACGGTTTCGAAGTCGAGGATGAGCTGGAAGTAGTCGAAGAAGGTGCCTGCGTAGCGTCGGTTGGTGCCGAGCCAGAAGGAGGGCTCGACGCAGGCGCGGATGCCGGCGGCGTACATGCGCTGGTAGTCGTCGGTGGTCCGCGAGACCATGTGGATGTGGGGTTCGATGATCGTCATCGTGCTCTCCTGGCCGCCGAGGCGCACCCTCGCTTGTGGGGTGTGCAAACGACGTGCCCCTCGCCGAGGGGCCGTCACGCGGCCGGGACAGCGTGCTGGGATAGATGATCAGGGACGTGGCGGAAAGAAGGTTGATCCGGTATCACGCACGCCCTAAGTCTTGTACCTGGCGTAGCTTATGGGTTTGCTATAGATGATCAACCCCTATGGGGGAGGGATTGATCATCTATTGATCATCTATTGCCCTGCGGAGCTTCAGGCGATGGTGGGGGTGGACACATTTTGTCCAGCCGGGGGCCGCTTGGTGTGCGCCTCAGGCGTTCGGCTGAGCGGGGCGGGGGTTGCGGGGGATGGTGAAGGAGAAGCGGCTGCCCTTGTCGGGGGTGCTCTGGACGGCGAGGGAGCCGCCGTGTGCCTCGACGATGCCCTTGCAGATGGCGAGGCCGAGGCCCGAGCCTTTGGCGAAGGCGGAACCCGTGCTGGAGCGGTAGAAGCGGTCGAAGAGGTGGGGGATGTCGTCGGGCGGGATGCCGATGCCGGTGTCGGCCACCTCGACGACGAAGCCGTCGGGCGCGCTGCGTGCGGCAACCTCGACGGAGCCGCCGGCGTGGGTGTACTTGATGGCGTTGGCGACGAGGTTGGTGAGCACCTGGCCGATGCGGTCGGGGTCGGCGGCGACGATGAGTGAGAGGGCCGGGAGAGCGATGTGGAGTGCGACGCCTTTGGCCTCGGCCTGGGGGCGGAGGAGGTCCACGCACTCGACGACGAGTGGAGTGAGGTCGAAGCGTCGGAGGTGGAGGCGGAAGCGGCCGGCCTCGATGGCGGCCATGTCGAGAAGCGTGTCCACGAGGCGTTCGAGGCGCTTGGCCTGTCCGAGCGCGGTCTGGAGGTGGCGGCGCTGTGGGGCGGGGACCTCGCCGGCGTGGCCGCCGAGGACGAGTGCGAGGAAGCCTGCGAGCGAGCCGAGGGGGGTGCGCAGTTCGTGGGTGACGAAGGAGGCGAACTCGGCGCGCTTCTGGGCGAGCGCGCGTTCCGCGGTCACGTCGTGGAGAATCTTGACGACGCCGAGGAAGCGCCCGTCGGGGTCCACGATGGGCGAGGAGAGGGTAACGAGCGTCCGCTTGGTGGGTTGCGAGAGCGCGATCTCTCGGCGGCCGCAGCACCGGCCGGGGTCGCCAAGGCCCGCGTTGGCCTGGTAGACGGAGCATTCGCAGCAGTGGTCGAGCTTGGCGGGGAAAGGAGCGGGCTCGCCGCCGTGGCAGAGCGTGCCGTCGTAGAGCCAGCAGGGGAAGAGGCCGGAGCCATAGGCCGGGCAGTCGTCGCGCCCGCATTCGCGGGTGAGCCAGCAGCGGACCGGCTTGGCCCGCTCGTCGTGCGATTCGAGCCAGAAGACGGGATGGATGTCGGGGTCAATGTCGTGGGCGCGCAGCTTGCGGGCGAGTTCGGGGAGGTCCTGGACGCCGAGCATGTCGCAGGCGGCGGGGTTGAGCGTGGCGGAGCGGTAGTCGCGGGCGAGGATGAGCATGCCCTCGGACATGCAGGCGATGGCGGAGGCGAGGCGGCGCCGTTCCTCCTCCAGCGCCACCACCAGTTGTCGCGTGTCGGGTGGTTGAGCCATCGCGCCCATCCTGACAGGTTCCCCGCCTCATACACAGTAGCGCGGAGCGGGCGAGCCGTCAAGCCCCACTTCGCCCCAGAGCATGGCCCCCAGTTCTGGTAACTACCTCGATCCCGTTTCATCGTGCTCGTCGTCGTCGCCGAGTCCGCAGGCTTTCCTCATTCCGCATTCGACGACGAGGGCGACGACGACAACGACGACGATTCTGGAAGCCCGCTGGTGGTTGGGGGCCATACGGTTCTTGCCCCATCCGCACTTGACGCGGGGGTGGAAAAATGGGTTGGGCGTGGTCCGTTTCGGACACCGTTAGGCGGCGGCCGTCTCGGCCGCTGAGTGGGCCACGGGTCTCCAGCGCCGCGCCCCGAATCGTCTCTGGGCGTCGCTCTGCATGTGGAATT
>VGYV01000884.1 GCA_016872855.1 Planctomycetota bacterium | reverse complement strand
CTCGACGAGCGCCGCGGCGGGAAGATTGACTACTCGCACTTCGTCCACACCTTCAACTCCATCCTCAACCCCGACCAGCACTTCGCCACGCACCCCGAGTACTTCAGCGAGATCAAGGGCAAGCGCCAGGGCGGCCGCACCCAGCTCTGCCTAACCAACCCAGAGGTCCTCGAAATCGCGAAGAAGACCGTCCGCAAGTGGATTCAGGAGGCCCCCAAGGCCACGATCTTCTCTGTGTCGCAGAACGACTGGGCCAACTACTGCGAGTGCCCGAAGTGCAAGGCCCTAGACGACGCCGAGGGCACCCATGCTGCCACGATGATTGACTTCGTGAATGCCATCGGCCGCGACATCGCGAAGGACTACCCCGACAAGCTGATTGACACGCTGGCCTACCAGTACACCCGCACGCCCCCCAAGACGCTGCGTGTCGAGCCGAACGTCTGCGCCCGCCTCTGCTCCATCGAGTGCGACTTCGCCCATCCGCTCGACAAGTCCACCCACCCCCAGAACCAGAAGTTCGTCCGCGACATCCAGGGCTGGAACAAGCTCTGCAACCGCCTTTACATCTGGGACTACATCATTGATTACGGCCACAGCATCATGCCGTGGCCGAACCTCTACGCCCTGGCGCCCAACATCCGCTTCTTCATCGCCAACGGCGTCAAGGGCCTCTACGAGGAGGCCTGCTACTACACCAAGGGCTCCGAGCTGGCCGAGCTCCGCACCTGGATCATCGCCAAGACCATGTGGAACCCCGCCTACGACACCGACAAGGCGATTGACGAGTTCCTGGCCGCCTACTACGGAGCGGCCGCCAAGCCCATCCGCCAGTACATAGGCCTCATGCACGAGCCGGTCCTCAAGGACCCGAACATGCACATCTTCATCTGGACCGCTCCGAGCGCGCCGTATCTCAATGACAAGGCCATCGCAGAGGCGGCCCGCCTCTTCGACGAGGCCGAGAAAGCCGTCGCCAGTGACCCCGTGCTCCTCCACCGCGTCCAGGTCGCCCGCCTCCCCATCATGTACGTCCAGATCGTCAACTCCACACAGGGCTTCAAGGAAGAGGGCGACGCTCTGGTGGACACAGCGACGGATGGCGAGGGCGAGCTGCTCAAGCGCTTCGAGGCCATCGCCCGCAAGGAGGGCCTCACGATGATCCGCGAGCACCACGAGCGCGGCAACCTCGACGGCTGGCTCAAGAGCGTGAGCTTCGCGGGCAAGAAGCTCCCCATCGTGCGGCTGAGCAACGACACGCTCGATGTCTCCATCCTCCCCGCCCTCGGCGGCCGCATCTGGAGGATGGTTCACAAACCCACGGGCCGCGAGATAATCAAGCGGGTCACCGAGAAGGGCTTCGAGCGCCCCGACGCCGCGGGCTACGAGGAATACTCCGAAGGCGCCTACCGCTCCCCCGGCTGGAACGAGGCCTATCGCGTCGTCACCAAGACCGCCGACTCCATCACGATGGAGGCGAAACTCCGCAACCAGCTCGTCCTCAAGCGCACGATCACGCTCGATCCCAAGGACCCCAAGCTCACCATCGAGTCCACCCTCACCAACGCCGGCAAGGAGCCGCGTCAGGCCTGCCTGCGGGCGCACCCGAGCTTCGTCGCGCCCGACCCTCAGCGCACGGCCATCGTGTTCGCGCGGAAGGACGGGAAGCCCGAGTTCAGGGCGCTCCCCTCCCCTACGGAGGAGAAGGACGTGTTCCTCCAGGGTGACGACCTGCCCGCGGGCCGTTGGGCCATCCTCGACCTGAAGGGCCTCTTCCAGCCTGGCGTCCCCATCCCGTGGCTCGACGGGAAGCTGGAGGCAAAGGCGTTGACCGGCAAGCCTGCGGTGCCGCCCATCACCTCGCTCTTCGACCCCGCGGAGGTGAGCCGTTGCCTCCTCAACAGCAGCCCGAAGGATGGGCGGGTGAATCTCGAACTCTACTCGAAGGAGGCCCAGCTCGCTCCTGGCGAGAGCCTCCGCCTGAAGCACACCATCGAGTTATCGCCCGAAGGGCAGCCGCTCTACTGAACGGCGGCCATTGGCTGGCTGGCCGCGGCTGGGCGCAGGAACATTGCGGAGTTGAACAACTCCGCAATGTTCCTGCGGAGCCGGCCAAGGCCACGAATGGCCTGGGGCTTGGCAGTCTCGCCTGTCGCCTATGTGGAGGTGTAGCCATGCGTCGTGCTCCCCTTGCTGCGTCGGCGGCGTTGTTCGCCGCATCCTGCGTGGCGTTGGAGGGTGCTGAGATGCCGAAGAAGGTCGAGGCGTGGCCCGAGGGCGCTCCGTGGCCCGCCTGGGCCACTCCAGGCGGCAAGGGCTCGAGCGTCGAACCGCTCACCGAGGACGAGGCCAAGGCGTGGCTCCGATGGGTGATTCCCCTGCCCAAGCGCGTCCGCCTCCAGGGCAAGCTCGCCGTCCCAGCCGACGAACTCGTGGTCACCACAGTCTTCAATGACAGCGAGGTCGAGGGCGCCGCGCTGTTCGAGCTGCTCGGCCTCTGGAGCACGAAATGGAGCGCGGCACAGTTCAAGTGCAGCTTCACCATCCTCGTGGGCTCCTGCGATGCTAAGGGCGTGCTCGATGGAAGGAAGGTTCCGGGGGCAGACCAGCTCGCGGCGCTGAGGAACTCCGACCAGGCCTACGTGATCGCGCCGCTCCCTGACGACAAGGGCCTCGCCGTCGCTGCGCTCACCGAACGTGGTGTCTACCACGGCGTGAAGACCCTTCGGCAGCTCTTGGCGCCTCACCTGAAGGGTGGCAAGGTGACCATCCCGATCATCGCGGTGCTGGACTGGCCTGACCTGGCCGAACGGGGCGAGTGGGGCGGGAGCTGCGCGCGCGACATCGAGGCCATCGCCGAGCACAAGATGAACCTGGTGGAGGTCCACGCCAAGCTGGCGCTCGACGAGCAGGGGCGCGGCGTGGCCACGATTGACGCCGCCCGCCAGGAGGCC
>VGYV01000883.1 GCA_016872855.1 Planctomycetota bacterium | reverse complement strand
TGCTCGGGAGGCCCAGAACCGCATGCGATTCCGAGCCGCGCGCCCAGTTAGCGGTACCTGCGTGCCCGGAGGCACCTCAACGCACCCTCCGCTCTTGCACTCTTTGGGGTAATGCGCTTGATTAGGGTCTAGTCGCCGTAGTGGATGTGCATGTACTGGTTGAAGGCGTAGTTGATGATGTTGATGCCCAGGCGGTAGGCCTGCATGGCCTGGTTCTCGGTGGCGCCGGAGTGGCCGGTCTTCCAGGCGTCGTTGACGTCGCCCTGGTGGTAGAAGACGATCCAGCGCTCGTTGTGCTTGAGGCCGACGGCTCGCATGCCCGAGTGGTGCCAGAGCGGCGGCGCGCCGTTGGGGAAGACGAATGGCTGGCGGTAGATGATGTCGTCGTTCGCTATGTCCACCCAGTCCAGCTCGGGGAAGCAGCGGCGCATGAGGTCGCGGAAGGCGCGGTTGAAGGTCCCCCCGCCGTTGTCGGCGAAGATCAGCCCGCCCTCCTCGAGGCAGTACCAGCGAAGGGTGTCCACCTCCTTCTTGGAGGCCGAGATGCCCTTGCTGCCTGTGATGAAGACGAAGGGCGGGGCGCGGCGCTTGCGAAAGCGCCGAAGCTCCAGGATGCTGATGTGGTCCGTGTTGTCCGCTATCTTGAACCCCGTGATCTTGTGGAACTGGAGGAGCAGGTTGTAGTCGGCGTTCACCCCCATGTCCTGGTCCCAGTCCCCCCCCTTGTATTCGAGGCGGAGGAAGCCCACCTTGGCGCCCTCCATGCCTGAGGGCCAACCGCCGCGCTTGCCGCCCCCCTTCCCGAGCTTGCCGTCCTGGAGCGAGGTCGCCACGTAGATGTCCTGGGTCTCCTGTTCCAACTGCTTGAGAATCTCGCTCTCGTCAATGTCGGGGCGATAGAAGATTATCGGGCTGTCCATGTTGAGGACGAACTTCTTCTTCTTGGGCTTCTCCTTCTTCTCGATGCGCTTGACCTTGACGAGTTGGACGACCGGGCTGCCGCTGCCTTTCGGGACTCCGTAGACGCGGAGCGCGCCCCAGCCGGCCAGGAGGAGGGGGAGGAAGAGGACGGCCATGTGGAGGAAGAACGACCAGTAGGAGGACGAGCGCCAGCGCGGGTCACGGGGGGCCTTGAGGGACTGCGCGATGCGGTCGCCGAGGCGCTCCTTCTGCGCGTCGCGCGCGCCGTAGAAGGCTGCGACCGGCCGCTGGCACAAGGCAAGGAGGAACACGGTGACGAGCCCCGCGGCCGGCAGCCAGGACAGGCCGCCGGCGATCCAGAGCTCGTGGCGCATAGCGTTGTCGAACGTCTTGGCGTCGGCGAGGAACAGGGCGTTGGGCGCGCTGATGACGAAGAACAACAGATAGAGCCACAGCGCGGCAAAGGCGGCCCCCGCCGCCTTGAGGAGCCACAGCACCAGGCGATGGCGCAGGAAGGCCCCCACCGCGGCCGCGGCAAGGAGCACAGTCACGTGGCGTGCGACGAGGCACAGCCCCTGGAACGACTCGACGATGCCCTGCTTGGAGAGGGTTTCGACCTGCTTCGGCTCGAGTTCGGCGGCCCTGATGAGCGCGTTCTGGCCGTAGAAGCCGAGCCAGAGGGCCAGGAGCGCCAACGCCGTGGCCAGCGCCCCGAAGCGGCACGACCAGGGGAAGGGGCGGAGGAGCCATGCGCCGCCGCGGCCGGCCCAGCCGAGGCCCCAGGCGACGCCGGCGTGGATGCGGCCGCAGAGCCAGAACAGCTCGGCCACGAGCCGCTCGAAGGGGGCTCGGCGATTGCCGATTGCTGATTGCTGATTGCTGATCAGGGAAGACCGTCGAGAGCGCACGGCGAGGCTGCCTCAAGGAATCGGAAACCGGGGAACTGCAACCGGGAATCCACAGGGGCCACTCACGGGGAATCCAGCTCATTGAGCTTCAGGGAGGATTCCTTCGGGCGCTCGGAGGACTTGGCCTTGAGCTCCTTTGGCACTTCGCCCTTGCCCGTGCCGCCCTTGGGTTCGGGGGCCGCCTCCTTGTCGGGCGCACCTGCTTCCTTGGCCTTGGCCTTCGCCCTGGCCTGCTCGGCCTGGAACTTCTCGTAGGCGGCCTTGCGCTTGGCTTCGCTCTCGTCCTCGCGTTTCTGCTTGGCCACGCGCTTCATCTCGATGCGGGGATGCCACGACTTGTACTCGCGCATCAGCCGCATGTAGCCGATGGAGGTGCCGAGGATGAGGACGAGGTGGACAGCGACCGAGACGATGAGGATGGCGAGGAACGAGCCGCGCTTGACGCCGAGCATCAGGTCGTCGGGGTTCACGGCTTCGGGTGCGGAGGGCTCAGGCATGGCAAAGCATTCCTTTCAGGAGATGGATGAATGGATGGGTGGATGTTTGGATGAGTGAAAGACAAGGCCGCTCATGAGTCTTGCATTCATCCATTCATCCAGTCATCCAGTCATCCAGTCCTCTTCTCTCTTCTCGTCCCTACGCTCCGCGTGGGGACGGCTCTTCCGCCGCTCTGCGGCGATGAATGGACGCGGAGCGTCCGCATCCCGCCCCCACGCAGAGCGTAGGGGCGAGGAGCAACCACCTCTCGTCCCCACGCTCCGCGTGGGGACGGCTCTTCCGCCGCTCTGCGGCGATGAATGGACGCGGAGCGTCCGCATCCCGCCCCCACGCAGAGCGTAGGGGGCGAGGAGCAACCACTTCTCGTCCCTACGCTCCGCGTGGGGACGGCTCTTCCGCCGCTCTGCGGCGATGAATGGACGCGGAGCGTCCGCATCCCGCCCCCACGCAGAGCGTAGGGGGCGAGGAGCAACCACCTCTCGTCCCTACGCTCCGCGTGGGGACGGGCTCTTCCGCCGCTCCGCGACGATGAATGGACGCGGAGCGTCCGCATTCCGCCCCCACGCAGAGCGTAGGGGCGAGGGGCAACCACCTCTCGTCCCTACGCTCCGCGTGGGGACGGGCTCT
>VGYV01000882.1 GCA_016872855.1 Planctomycetota bacterium | reverse complement strand
GGGTCAGGCCCTCATCTTTGCCCACATCTTCTCGTGGCCCCCGGTCAGCCCCCGAAGGGGGTGGTCCAGCCGTAGCCCAGAGCCTGCCCTGAGCGGAGCCGAAGGGGCGACCAACGGGAGCCCTGGGACAAGGCCAAGCTGGCATAGAGCCCCCAACGGGGGCGATTCAATCGCCCTGAAACGCCCCCTTCGGGGGCTTATGCCGTGCGCGCCCGATCCCAGGGCTCCCGTTGGTCGCCCTGGGCTACGGCTGGCTCGCCCGCATTCGCGGGCTACGGCGGCCGGAGATGTGGGCAAAGATGAGGGTCAGGCCTTGGCCTTGGGGACGAAGGGGCTCAGGTCGCGGAGGCGGTGGATGATGGGGGGCATGTGGGCGACGACGAAGTCGATCTCGTCCTGGGTGTTGTAGCGGCTGAGGCTGAAGCGGATGGAGCCGTGGGCGGCGGTGAAGGGGACGCCCATCGCGCGCAGCACGTGGCTCGGCTCGAGCGAGCCCGAGGTGCAGGCGGACCCCGACGAGGCGCAGACGCCCAACGCATCGAGGTCCATGAGGATGGATTCGCCCTCGACGAACTCGAAGCCGATGTTGGCGGTGTTGGGCAGGCGCTGGTCGCGGCGGCCGTTGACGTGGGCGTCGGGGCAGGAGGCGAGGATGCCGGCCTCGAGGCGGTCGCGGAGGGTGCGGACGCTTGTGACCTCCTCGCGGATGTGCCTGGCGGCGAGATCGGCGGCGACGCCGAGGGCGACGATGTAGGGCACGTTTTCGGTGCCGGCCCGCTTGCCGCCCTCCTGGTGTCCGCCGAGGATGAAGGGGGCGAGGCGGGTGCCCTTGCGGACGTAGAGGACGCCGACGCCCTTGGGCGCGTGGAGCTTGTGGCCGCTGAGGGCGAGGAGGTCAATCGGCGTGCGGCTGAGGTCCACGGGAATCTTGCCCACGGCCTGCACGGCGTCGGTGTGAAAGGCCACGCCCTTGCGCTGGCAGAGGCGGGCGATTTCCTCGATGGGGAAGAGGACGCCGGTCTCGTTGTTGGCCCACATGACGGAGACGATGGCCGTGTCGTCGGTGATGAGGTCTTCGAGCATCTGGAGGTCGAGCAGGCCCTCGCGGTCCACCGGCAGCTCGGTGAGGCGGCAGCCGTGGCTGGCCAGGTAGCGGCAGGTGGAGAGGACGGCGGGGTGCTCGACGCGGGTGGTGACGACGTGGTGCCGGCGGCCGGCGTGGGCCTCGACGGTGCCGCGGAGGGCCGCGTTGTCGCTCTCGGTGCCGCAGCTCGTGAAGACGATTTCGGACGGGTCGGCGCCGAGGAGAGCGGCGACCTGTTCGCGGGCGCGCTCGACGTGGTGGCGCACCTGCCCCCCGAAGCTGTGCATCGAGGATGCGTTGCCGTAGAGCTCGCCGAAGAATGGCCGCATCGCCTCGGCCACCTCGGGGGCGACGCGGGTCGTGGCGTTGTTGTCCAGGTAGATGGTCTTCACGACTTCTCCTCCTCGACCACAAGCTCGGGGGAGACGAACTCGCGGAGCTTGGCTCCGACCAGGCCGTCGAGGGTGAAGCCGGCGGCGCGGCACATCGCGCAGCGGCCGCGGAGGCCCACGATCACGCGGTCGCCGTCCACGTCTATCAGCTCGATGTCGCCGCCGTCCTGCTGGAGCATCGGGCGCACCTCGCGTTCGAGGATTTCCTCGATGAGCTGGATCTTGCGGATGGTGGTGAGCCGCGGCTTGGGCGGGGCGGGGGCCTCGGGCTTCAGCGGCTCGCCGTGGACGCGGGCGATGATCGCCTTGATCTGGTCCTGGCACCCGCCGCATCCGCCGCCGGCCTTGCAGTAGTTTGTGACCTCTTCGACGGCGTGGAGGTTGTTCTCGCGGATGACGCGCTCGATCTCGGTCTCGGTGACGCCGAAGCAGGTGCAGATGACCTTGCCTTCGAGCACGTGGGCGGTCCTCTTGCCGCCGCTGCGGTAGTATTCGATGGCGGCCTCGAGGGCCTCGCGGCCCATCACCGAGCAGTGCATCTTCTGCTCGGGCAGGCCGCCGAGCACGTTGGCGATGTCCTGGTTCGTCACCCGTTCCGCCTCGTCGAGGGTCATCCCCTTGATGAGTTCGGTGAGGACGGACGAGGAGGCGATGGCGGAGGCGCAGCCGAAGGTCTGGAACTTCGCGTCGGCGATCCGCCGGTCGGGGCCGAGCTTGAAGGTGAGCTTCAGGGCGTCGCCGCAGGCGAGCGAGCCGACCTCGCCGACGCCGTCGGGATTCTCGATTGTCCCCACATTCCGCGGGTTGCGGAAGTGGTCCATCACTTTGGCGGTATAGTCCCACATGGCCTTGGTCCCCTTTCTGGCTACCCGTATTCTCCCGCAGCCGCCGCGCGGTGTCAAGGCCCTGTTCCGCAGAGGAGCATGGCCCTAACCAGGAGCCAACAGGTTTCTTGCATCGTCGTCGTTGTCGTCGTCGTCCTCGTCGTCGAATCTCCGGGCAAGAGAAGGCCACAGACTCGACGACGACGACGAGGACGACGACGAGCACGATGGAGGCGAGGGGAGCAAGCACCCCCTTGCCCCCGCCATGACGATGTGCTATACTGCCGCCGTCAAGCCCCCGCGAGAAGACGGAGGGTTGTGGTGATGTGGCCAAGGCGCGCAGTTGGGCTGGCAGTCGCCCTTCCCGTGCTGCTCGGCGCGGGGGGGTGCCAGCCCGCGCCGTCGCCGCAGCAGGCGGCCATCGCGCTATCTCGGGCGCGGCACCTCGCCGAGCGCGGGAAGACGGATGCCGCGGTCGAGGCGCTCTACCGCATCCTCGACCACTATCCCAACAATGCCGAGGCCAACCTCCTGTTCATCGAGCTGCGGGCGCCGATGGAGCGGGCGGTCGTCCAGAGAGAATATGAGCGGCGGCTGAAGGCGGAGCCGGAGAACGCGCTCCTGTACTTCCTGCTGGGCAAGGCGCACGAGGAGCCG
>VGYV01000881.1 GCA_016872855.1 Planctomycetota bacterium | reverse complement strand
GGGCAACACCACGTAGTCTCCGCTTGGACCATTGAGGATTGGAGTTTGGGGCTTGTTTGGCGCTTGGTGCTTGTGGTTTGGTGGTTCCCGCATTTCTCACCAGCCGCTGGTGAGAAATGCGGGCTAAAGCCCGCACTACGAACGCGCACGCCCCCTTTGCCGGCTTTGGGCGACACGCCCAGAAAGGGCGGTACTCGATGGACTTCGATGTTCTGATTCGCGGCGGCACGGTGCTCGACGGGAGCGGGGGCGAGCCGGTCCGCGCGGACGTTGGCGTGTGCGGTGAATCCATCGCCCTCATCGGCGCGAGCACGCGCGCGAAGGCCGAGCGCGTCATCGAAGCCACGGGCCTCGCTGTCACCCCGGGGTTCATTGACATCCACGCACACGGCGACCTCTACCCGCTGCTGTGCCCGGAGGCCCCCGCGCGGCTCCACGACGGGGTGACGACGGAGGTGCTCGGCAACTGCGGCGAATCGCCCTTTCCCCAGAGCGCGGCCATGCTCGCCGAGCGAGCCGAAAGCTCCGAGCGGCACGGGATAGCCGTGGACTGGGCGACGCTCGACGACTTCGCCCGCCGCCACGACGCGGCCCGCTGCGGCATCAACCGCGCCTGCCTCGTCGGACACGGCAACATCCGACAGGCCGTCGTGGGCGAGGCCGACCGCGCCGCGACCGAGCCCGAGCTCGCCGCCATGCGCGCCGAGGCCGAGCATGCCCTCGACGCCGGGGCCTTCGGCCTCTCCTCGGGCCTCTACTACACGCCCGGCATGTTCGCCCGCCCGGGAGAGCTCGAGGCCCTCGCCGCGCCCGTGGCCGCACGCGGCGGCCTCTACGCCGCTCACATCCGCAACGAGGGCGATGCTCTTGAGGAGGCGGTCGAGGAGTTCGCCCGCGTGGCACGCGCCACGGGCGTCCGACTCCAGCTCTCACACGTCAAGGCCTCGGGCCGCGCCAACTGGCCCAAGGCCGGCCGCGTGATCGGGCGGCTCACCGCGCTCAGGGCCGAGGGGATAGACATCGCGTGCGACCGCTATCCCTACGTCGCCTCCTCCACCAGCCTCCAGTCCCAACTTCCCGGCTGGGCGCGCGAGGGGGGCCGAACCCGCCTGCTGGAACGCATCGCTGACCCGGCGACCCGCGGACGGCTCCTCGACGCGCTCGCCGCGGACTTCCCGACGCCTGAGTCCTGGCGCGAGCTCCTCATCGCCGACGCCACGTGCGACGAGTGGCGCCGCGCCGAGGGGCGCTCCCTCGGCGACCTCGCGGCCCAGGGCGGCAAAGACCCAGCAGAGCTCCTCCTCGACATCCTCACCGCCAGCAAAGGCCGAACCAGCATCGTCCACTTCACCATGTGCGAGGAGAACCTCCGCAAGTGGCTCAGCCTCCCCTTCACGGCCATCGGCTCCGATAGCTGCTCGCGTTCCATCGAAGGGCCGACCGCCGCCGGCAAGCCCCATCCGCGCAGCTATGGCACCTTCGCGCGTGTCCTGGGGCGCTACGTGCGCGAGCAGGGGCTCCTCTCGCTCCCCGAAGCCGTCCGCCGCATGACCGGCCTCCCCGCGAGCCGCCTGGGGCTGAAGCGTCGCGGCGTCCTGCGGCCTGGCGCCGCAGCCGACATCACGGTCTTCGACCCCGCCACAATCGCCGACCGCGCGACCTACGAGACGCCCCAGCAATACTCGGCCGGCGTCCGCTTCGTCCTCGTCAACGGCGCGCTCGCGATCGCCGACGGCGCGCTCACGAGCGCCCGCGCCGGCCGCTTCCTGCGAAAGGGCGCCGAATGACCAAGCCGCGCATCGCACGGGCCGAAGGCGCGGGGCACGGAGGCCCCGCCCACAAAGGAGAGACCTGTGGGCGGGGGCTCCGTCCCCCGCGAATCGGCCTCTCCCACAAGGAAGAGACCCGTGGGCGGGGGCTCCGTCCCCCGCGAATCGGCCTCTCCCACAAGGAAGAGACCCGTGGGCGGGGGCTCCGTCCCCCGCGAATCGGCCTCAACTGCGACCTCACGGCCGCCTCGGGCACCGAGATCGCCAAGGTGAACTGGAACTACGCCGCGAGCGTGCTCGACGCCGGCGGCCTGCCGCTCCTCTTTCCCCCCGTTGAAGAGAGCAGCGTCGCCGACTTGCTCGACATCGTGGACGGCCTTGTCCTCACGGGCGGGCGGGACTACGATCCCGCGGTCTACGGCGAGCCGCGCCACCCGGCCACGGAGCTCCTCGACCCGCGCCGCGCGGCCTTCGACGTCGCGCTCGCGCGTGCGGCGCTGGCACGCGGCCTGCCCATCCTGGGCATCTGCGGCGGAGCCCAGCTCGTCAACATCGCCCTCGGCGGCACCCTCATCCAACACGTCCCCGACGCCTTCGGCACCGCCATCAACCACACGTGGGGGGCCGGCGCCGAGCCGTTCCACGAAGTGGACATCGAGGCCGATTCGCGCCTCGCCGCCATCATCGGCGCCGGGCGCCTGAGGGTCAACAGCTCCCACCATCAGGCCGTGGGCAGGCTCGGGAACGGCCTCCGCATCGTCGCCCGCGCACCCGACGGCGTGGTCGAGGCCATCGAGGGCACGGGCAACTGCTTCCTCCTCGGCGTCCAATGGCACCCCGAGCGCATGCCCAGCCGCCCCGACCAGATGGCCCTCTTCTCCGCTCTGGTCCGAGCCGCCAACGGCCCCGCGCGCACCTCCACGTGAGGGCCCCGCCCCCGCCCACCCTTCGGCTTCCCCATACTGAATCAACCGCGCGGCCCCGATCTTTGATCCACTTTGGGTGCTTTGGCGATCCGGACGCTTCCGGAGCGGTCCCGCCATACTGTATCACCTGCGCGACACAGGTGTTTGACCCACTATGGGTACTTTGGCGATCCGGACGCTTCCGGAGCGGTCCCGCCATACTGTATCACCTGCGCGACACAGGTGTTTGACCCACTATGGGTACTTTGGCGATCCGGACGCT
>VGYV01000880.1 GCA_016872855.1 Planctomycetota bacterium | reverse complement strand
GCTCGGCTTCCTCCTCAGCCGCCTCGACCCCGCCGCCCCCATGCTCCTCGTCCTTCCCCTGGGCCAGCCGTGGGTGGACGTGGTGGTCGGCGAGCCGGGCGTCCAGCAGTTCTTCTGCGTCCGCGCCGCGCTCCAGGCCCTGCCCCTGGCCACCGAAATCCCCTACACGCTCGACGCGGCGTTCGTCGAGCGCGCCGAGGGCGCAATCGCCATGTCCCGCGAGGAGCGCGTGCCCCTGCCCGACGTGGTCCTCCAGTCGGGCGTCATGCCGCGCCCGAGGCCCGCCGCGCCACCGCCGCAGGCAGGAAAGGGGACATTCTCCTTTTCTGCGCAGCAGCCTTCGGCGCCCCAAGCGGGCGAAAAGGTGAATGTCCCCTTTTCTGCCCCTGCCGCGCCAGCCGTCCCCCCAGGCCCCGCGCCCACCGTAGCGGGAGCGGGGCGGCCCGACGCCGGCCTCATGGCCCCCAGGCCACCCGCGGCGCCCCCGGTCGCCCACCGAGAGGCGCCGGCGCCGCCCAGGCCCCAGCCAGGCACCCCCGCCTTCCATCAGATGGAGACGGTTCCCGCCGCCGAGCCGGTCTACGCGCGCCGTCCCGAGGCCCCGCCGGCGTGGCAGGCCGGGGCGCAGCCGGGCGCGGGCCGGCGCCTCCTGCGCCTCTGGCCCCTCTGCCTCCTGCTCATCGGCCTCGGGGCCGCCGCGCTCCTGGTCCTCCCGCTGCTCGTCCAACCGCAAGGCCCCGCGCCCCCGAAGGCCGAGGACCTCGGCCCCTTCACGTGGAAGCCAGAAGAGCACGGCAAGGCATGGCAGTCGCTCTGCGAAGCCTACCGTGGCTGGTTTCCCGGCTTCCATCGCAAGCTCACGAAGGAGCGGCTCGACCTGTGGCGGCGCGACCCCGGCCTCACCCGCCTCATCGTGACGCGGATGGACCAGGTGGGCGGCCGCTCGGTGGACCCGCGCGACATCGCCGGTGTGTCGGGCGGCGACTATGGGGACCTCGGCCTCAATCCGCCCAAGGCCGTGAGGACCCGCGAGGCCGCGGAGACCACCCGCCGCGCCCTCGACGTCGTCAAAGGCGTCCAGGAGAGCGTCGCCCGGTGGGCCTCCTACGACGACCTGAGCCTCAAGCCCCTCGCCGCCGCCTTCGCCGAACGCGGCTGGAGCAAGCAGGCCGCTGAGCTGGAGGCCGCCGCCGCCTCCCTCGCCCCCGGCCCAACCCTGGCCGAGGCCATTGACGCCGCGCTCGCCGTCAAGCTCCAGGCCGTCGCCATCGAGTTGAAGGCCCGCAAGATCGCCCAACACGAGCAGGCCGTGGGAATCCTCGGCGACGACGCCGCAGCCCGCCTCCACGACCTCTTCCTCGCCGAGAGCCGCGGCGCCGAATCATTCGACGCCCTCCTGGCCAAAGCGGACGCCGTCGAGGCCAAGACCGCTGCCATCGCCGGCAGCGCCAAGGCCCTCCAGGACATCGAGGCCGCCCTCCGCGCCGCCGATGATGAGACGCCGGCCAAGGCGTTCGTCGCCGCCGTCCGAGCCTCTGCCGGCCGCGTGGACACCCTCGACGGCATCGCGGCCGCCCTTGCCGCCCTCAAAGGCCCGGCTCAGGGCGTGAATGATGCGCTGAAGGCTATCAAGAGTCGCTGCGCCGAGGTCGAGGCCCTCCCCGACAAGCCGCTCGCCGGCAAGCTCTGGTCCCTCGCCCGCGCCCAGGCCACCGCCGCCGGCAAGCTCGACGACCTTGCCCAGCGCCTCACCCGCGCCCGCGACGACGTGGCGAAGGCGGCCGAGCGCTGCAAGGACCTCCACGCTCAGTACGCTGCCCTCAAGCCCCTGGGCGACGCCGTGCCCGCACGCCTCCGCCGGCGCCTCGACGCCGCGCTCGCCTCCGCCGCGGCCTTCGAGGAGCTCCTCAGGGCGATGGACAGCGCGAAGGCCCTCGCCGACGCCATCGCCTCGCGCTGGGCCGAGCTGGGCGGCCTGGCCAAGGCGCTGGCCGCCTCGGGCGACAAGGTGCTCGCCGCCTTCCCCCAACGCCTCGCCGCCATGGCCGCCGCCGAGGCCGACCCCGCCGCGCTCCCCGACAAGCTGGACCGCCTGAAGGCCGAGGCCGCCGCCGTCGCCGCCGTCCTCGAGGGCGACTGGAAGGCGGGCCGCGTCGAGCGCGAGCTGTTCGCCAAGGAGAGCGACGTCCACCGCGCCTTCGCCGGGAACCTGGCCGACGGCACGCTCGCCGCCTGGTGCATGGAGGCGGCCGATTACACGAGACCCGCGAAGGACGACCCCCGGCAGCCCAGGGCCTGGGCCGCGGACCTCGAGGACCTCCGCCTCCGCGTCGAGTTCCTCAAAGAGGAGCCTGAGCCCGCTAAGCGCCAGCTTGCCGACAAGTCGGGCCAGCGCTGCGCACAGCTCGACGCCGACATCGCCAAGGTCGTCCCGCTTCCGTGGATTCGCAAGCACGAGGCCGCCGTCACGCAGCGCTCCGCCGCCATCGGCGCCGAACTCGATGGCCTCAAGTCCGACCTCAAGGACGCCATCGAGCACCCGAGGAAGTGGCTCGCCCGCATCACCGCCGCCCCGCTCACCTCCTCCCAGGCCGTCAACGCCGAGTGGGTGAAGCGCCGCGACGCCCTCGTCGGCGCCGCCACGGCTGAGTCCCTAGAGAAGGACCGCAAGGGCTACATGAGGCTCTGGCGCGACGTTGAGGCCGTCCGCTCCTTCCTCGCCCAGCTCGACGACCCGCAGGCGCTCCCCAAGCCCGAGGCGCCCGCGAACGAGCTCTCGAAGGCCGTCGCCGCCCAGGTCGCAAAGCAGCGCGAGGCGGCCCTCCAGGCCATCGTCGCTGCCATCCCCTGGAAGGACGGCAGGCTCCCCGCCCTGGGCCCCGCCGAGTTCAAGCAGAACAAGGCGTGGGCCGAAGCCGTCAGCACCTACAGGAAGTGGAGCGTCCTGGCCGCCCAACTTGCCGCCA
>VGYV01000879.1 GCA_016872855.1 Planctomycetota bacterium | reverse complement strand
GGCCGCCGTGGCCGTCGCGCTCCTCGCCGCCGTCGTCCTGGCCCCCTCGTGCATGCCCAAGCGGACAGTCACCCGCGTCCCCTCCGAGGTCGCGGAGCCCAGCGGCGAGGTGCGCCCCGTCCGCGTCCTCCTCGATGAGGGCGTTGCCAGCGCCAGCGTCGCCATTGCGGCCCCCTTCACCGTCGAGCCCTGGGGCAAGCGGTTCCCGGGCACCCCACGCATCCTCGCCCAGTGCCCGCCTCTGGCCAACGGCTCGGTTCGCGCCACGGCAGCGGCCATCATCGTGGGCGACCGCCATTTCCCCGACGATGCGGTGTTCCTTCGCATCCACGGTAGCGCTGCCCTCACGGTCAACGGCCGCCGCTACCGAGGCAACCTAGCCGCGTTCCGCACAGGCGACGGCCTGTTCTCCCTCCTCAACGTCCTGCCCATCGAGGACTACCTCTACGGCGTCCTCGGCGGCGAAACGTATCCCACCTGGCCCCCCGCCGCCCTCGAGGCCCAGGCCATCGTCGCCCGCTCCTACGCCCTCTGGCGCATGGCCCAGCGACGCGAGGGGACGTTCGACCTCTATGCCACGGTCATGGACCAGAACTACCTCGGCATGGCAAAGGAAACTCCCGCCCTCAATGCCGCCGTGGACCGCACGGCTGGCCTCGTGCTCCTCTATCAGCACCAGCTCTTCCGCTGCTACTACCACTCCACCTGCGGCGGCCACACGGAGCACGTCCACCAGGTCTTCCCTGACCCCCCGCTTCTCCCCCTCTCCGCTGTCCAGTGCCAGCACTGCAAGGACTCGAAGCACTACTCCTGGCGGAGGGTGCTCTCTTCGGCAGAGATAGGCGATGGCCTGGCGAAGAGCGGCCAGAGCATCCAGAAGGTCGCGGGCATCGAGGTGAGCGCCCGCACACCCTCGGGCCGAGCGAAGGAGATAGCTGTGGTCGGAACCGACGGACGGCGGGTGCCCATGCTTGCCAGCGAATTCCGCCTCGCCGTCGGCCCCGCGAAGCTTCCGAGCACCTTCTTCGACCTGCGTGCCACGGCGGGCGGCTACGAGTTCGCCGGCCGCGGCTTCGGCCACGGCGTGGGCATGTGCCAGTGGGGCAGCCGCGGCATGGCCGAGGCCGGCTTCTCCGCCCCAGAGATCCTCCGACACTACTACACGGGGGCGCAGCTCACGAGGCTGTACGACCGTTGAGGGCAGTGACTCCTTCCCGGCAGGGGATGGGTGGATGAATGGATGAATGGATGAATGCAAGAGAGAAGAGAGGACCCCTCAGGTTCTTCCATTCATCCACCCATCCATTCATCCATCCATCCACCGACCCATTCGTCCCCGCCGCAGCCGTCATGGAATCCGTGATTTGACGAATCGCCCCTTTTTCGGTATCCTTACTCGTCTTGGCGCCGCGCGCGCCGGCTGGCTCGACACGCCCCACGGGCGGGTGGAGACGCCCGCTTTCATGCCCGTGGGCACCCAGGGGGCAGTGAAGGCACTGCTCCCCAGCCAGCTCGAGGCCGCAGGCGTCCAGATGCTCCTTGGCAATACGTACCACCTCCATCTGAGGCCCGGCGAGCAAGTCGTCGCCCGCCTCGGGGGCCTGCACGGCTTCATGGGCTGGAGCCGCCCCATCCTCACCGACAGCGGCGGCTTCCAGGTCTTCTCGCTCGCCGAGCTGCGACGGGTGACGGACAACGGCGTCGAGTTCCAGTCGCACATAGACGGCGCGCGGCTCACCCTGACCCCTGAGAAGGCGACGGAGATTCAGAACGTCCTCGGCCCGGACATAATGATGGCCTTTGACGAGTGCGTGCCCTACCCGTGCGAGCGCGACGCGGCCGAGGTGGCGATGCGGCGAACCATCGCCTGGGCCGGTCGGTGCGAGAAGGCCCACGCCCGCCCACGCGACCAGGCGCTGTTCGCAATCGTCCAGGGCAGCGTGTTCAACGACCTCCGCGTCGAATGCGCCCAACGCCTGGTGGACATGGATTTCCCCGGTTACGCCGTGGGCGGCGTGAGCGTGGGCGAGGGCGACGAGCTGATGTACCGCGTGCTCGACGCCACGCTGCCCCACCTGCCCGCGGCCAAGCCGCGCTACCTGATGGGGGTGGGCACGCCGCGAAACCTGATCGAGTGCATCGAGCGGGGCGTGGACCTGTTTGACTGCGTGCTGCCGACGCGGAACGGCCGCAGCGGCCACGCCTTCACCGCTCGCGGCATCGTGCGCCTCAGGAACCTGCGGCACCGCGACGACCCGCGCCCGCTCGACCCGACGTGCGACTGCGCAGCCTGCCGCGGCTTCTCGCGCGGCTACCTGCGGCACCTGTTCCACGCCCGCGAGATCGCCGCCGCAGTCCTGGTGTCGCTGCACAACGTGGCCTTCTACCAGCGCCTGGTGCGTGGCTGCCGCCAGGCGATCGTCGAGGGGCGCCTGGCCGCCTTCAAGAGCGCTTTCCTCGACGCCTACTCGCAGCCGGAGGATACCGAGAGCTAATGAGCCCATTCGCCACGCTCTGGACCGGGCTTCTCCCCTTGGCCGCGGACGCCCCCAGCCCCCAGCCGGGCGGCAACCCGCTGGTGCAGAGCCTCCTCTTCATCGGCGTGATGTTCGCCATCCTCTACTTCCTCATGATTCGCCCGCAACGCAAGCGCCAGCGGGAGCACATGGACATGATCTCGAATCTCAAGAAGGGCGACAAGATCATCACCCGCGGCGGCATCCACGGAGTCATCACCCTCGTCCGCGACCGCGAGGTGATCGTGAAGGTGGACGACGACTGCAGGATCACCCTCAGCAAGACCGCCGTCGCCGTCGTCCTCGCCCCCGGCGAGAGCGAGGGCGGCAAGGACGAGAAGGGCGAGAAGAGCTGAGAGGCGAGCCGCGAGCTTCGAGCCGCGAGCCACGAGCCATGGGCGATGTAGATGTAGGGCGTGCACACTTGGGCATTGCCAGATTGGGGGGTTCTCTGAGGAGTTGTT
>VGYV01000878.1 GCA_016872855.1 Planctomycetota bacterium | reverse complement strand
GACGATGTGGTTGTTCTCGAAGATCGTGTGCTTCGTCCCCCAGCCAAGGCCGGGGCCTCCCCCGCCGCCAGTCAGGAAGTGCCAGGCCTCAACCCTGTTGTACGCGATTCGGCTGCGCTGGGTCCTGGGCAGGAAGCAGTGGGAGATGCCCTCGAAGGAGCACCTCGCGATCTCCCCATCAATCAGGTCGCCCAGGATCGTGTTCGGCAGCGGGCCCTGCCCCCAGGTCAGAAAGTGCTCGGTTCGGAAGGTGCAGTAGTCAATCACGATCCCAGGACCGTTGAGCTTGGCGCCTGCGCCTCTCGGCACCTGGCCGGGAAGCTCGACCGACAGCTTCTCCATTCGGCAAGGGCCGGCCAGCTCAATCATCGCGCTATTCGGCTTCGGGTCGGGCGCGCTCCGCAGGATGGTCTTGCCCTCACCAGCACCTCGCAGGATGGACTTTGGCGGCACCTGAAGCGTGCCTTTGATGATGAAAATGCCGGCGGGGAGTGCCAGCACGCCGCCGCCGTTCTTCTTCACGGCATCCAGCGCTTTGTTGAGCCTATCCGTCTGATCGCCCGCATTCGACTTGATGTCGAAGTCTGTTGCCTTGAACGTCTGGCTGGGCCACGGGTTGGGCCTGCGAACGCTGAGGGCGATGGGATCGCTCCAGCCGTGCTCCCCGCCAGACCCCGAGTGGGCTCTCACCTCGTAATCGCCCTCCTGAAGGTCTCTGGGCAAGACCAGTGTCACACGGTAGTCTTCCAGGCTTTTCTCTAGATCGTCCATTTCGCCGAACTTTCTGGGAACAACAAGCTCACGTCCGTCTCTGAGCCGCATGCCTACCAGACACGCCGTCTGTGGCCGCGGAGCGAAGCGGTCTTCGTTCACGCTCGCCACCAGGTTGCGTCCGAAGAGTCGGATTGTCTGCCCCGGGGTGGCCTCGGCGGGATGGGCGAAGAACAGGCGGGCGCGATTCAGCGCATAGGGCATGCCCCAGCCCTCGCGGCTCCCCGCCCAAAGCACGGCGAAGTAGGGGCTGCGAAAAGCGCCGCGGTGACCCCGCAGCTTCTCGGGCATCTCGAGCGCTGCGTACCGCGGGCGCACGAGGTGAACCTTCAGCTCGAATGCCTTCCCTGGCGGCTCGCGGGGCGGCGCGGGCGGCTGGCCCCATGAGGCATAGAGCCGCTTCTCGCCCCCCCTCTCGCAGACGGCCTCGGGCACCCACATTCGGAACACGGTCTTCTCGTCGAAGCCCTCGCCCGAGAGCAAGATCGTCTCCCCGCCGCGGCTGGGGTCAATAACTTGGCCGATCTCCGGTGGCGCTGCCAAGGCAGCACCCGCGAGCAACCAAGCGGCCAGAACTGCTCTCATGGCTTGCCCTTGAACAACTGAAGCACGTTGAGTCCTTGAGGCCAGTAATCGTGGAACCCGGCCTTGTCGGTGAAGCCGGTGACGATGGACTCGGCCCCCCTGTCGCTGATGGGTCCGCGCTCGATGCCCACCATGCGGTTCCGCCGCACGAGCGTGCCGAACGCCTTCGGGGAGATGCCCACCGCGGCCCAGCAGTTGGCCACCCGATTCCCCTCTATGCCCGCGAAGCGAGCCGGCCCGTCCACCACGACGGCCGTGGACACCCCGTGCGCCAGTCTCAGAACCTCGTTGCGGGCCACGACCGAGCCAAGCTGGAGGCAGGAGGTGTCGTCTTCGGCCCCCAGGTGGATCCCAGAGCCATCGAAGATGCGGCAGCAGATGATCTGGTTGAAGAGGTCGGGCGCCGCACCCGTCGTGATCGCCACTGCATCCGTCCCGACTGACTGGATGCCCTCGATGGTGCAGTTGATCGCCCCGGCGCCCAGGAACCCCCCGGAGCGGCCGGAACGCTCACAGACCACATTGCATACAACTGAGTTCGCGACGCTCGCCCGCGCGATGCAGAGCTCGCTCGACCCGTCGGGCACGACCGCTAGGAGCTTGGCGAGACGAACCGTGTCACCCTCAGCAGCCGCAACGTCGCGCCACTGCCCCATGCCCCGCCCCGACACCACTACGACGACGCAGCCCGTGAGGTCGCTATCTGGTGCCTCGCCCCCCAGCCCCCACTTCTTCCCCGGCGTCACGACTGTTCCGGCGTCTGGGCACTGAGCCGGCCCCCGCCATCGCACGCCCGCACCCGAGGCCGCAAAGCCGGGGCCCGTCGCCCTCTCCACGCTATTGCCAGCAACGAGCAAGTTCCGCGCGCCGCCGGGCCCCACCAGCCCGCCCGTTCCATCCCACCCACCAAGCGCCACAAACGTGTTATGCTCCACAACGACGTTGGTCGAACGCGGCCCCATCCCGAACGACCCGCCACTGAGCTTCGGCCGGCCTCCCACCCGGTTGAACCCGAAGTAACATTCCCGCAGTTCATGGGTCCAGGTTCCGACGTTGCGCAGCTCGCAGTGGTCAATGGCGAGTCGACGGGCGCGTCCGACGAAGACGCCTTGTCCGCCTTCGGCCGCCTCGAGGGCACAGCGGCGCACGGCCACGCGCTCCGAGGGGCCGCCTTGGTCGTTCTTCACCAGGAGCAGCCCCCAGCCCTCTGCGCCCGTGACCGCCAGGTCTTCGAGGGCGAAACCCGTCCGCCCCGACAACAGCACCCTGCCTACGCGCTCTGGCTTGCCAGGCCTCGATGGCGGCCCCTCACCGGGGCGGACGATGGTGTTACGCATTCCGCTCCCGCGGACAGTCACAGCCGGCGGGATATCGAGTGTCCTTGTGGCCGGAAACGTGCCCGGCGGCAGGACGAGCACGGCTGGGGCGCTCTTGCCTGCCGCGTCGAGGGCCTTCTGGAGGGCGGCGGTGTCGTCGCTCTTGCCGTCGCCTTTGGCGCCGAAGTCGCGCACGTCGAAACGCTTCGGCTCGGGGCCGGGTTTGCGGACTTCGAGGGGCAGCGGCTCGCTCCAGCCCCAGGCCTCGCCCGTGTGGTTGTGGGCGCGGACCTGGTAGCTGCCCTCGGGCAGGTCAGCGG
>VGYV01000877.1 GCA_016872855.1 Planctomycetota bacterium | reverse complement strand
TTTCTCCGTGGGGCGGTCCTCGCCGACATACTTCCGGGCCTCAGGGAGCGCCTGCTTACCGTGGAGGCTCTTGAACTCGCGCTCGATGAAGGCGGACAGTCCCGTCTTCAGAAGCTCCATCGCCTTGCCGACACGTTCGTGATTACTGAGAGCCATTCATGCCTCCTGCCCTTGCGTCTCTGACTGTCAACGTCATCGCTACCATCGTACTGCCGGCCAAAAGCGGGTCACCGTTCATACCTCATCAGGCGTCCACAGCATTGCGCGGCGGTTTCACGGGGCCAGCTTCAGCCCTGCCAGAAACCTCGCCACATCCTCGCTGGTCTGAAAGAAGCCCGAGAATCCCTTGTAGTCGTCTCCAGCGCTGGGGTAGTAGATCCAGTCCTGTGCGCCTTCGGGAAGGAGGCTCTTGAGCTCGGTCGGCGCGATGTCTATGGCCTCTTGGAGACGGTGAGAATAGACCTGGTAGGCAAGTCCCATCTCCTTGTTGCTGTCTCCAGGAAGCAAGCTGAAGAACGCCTTCCTGCTCCCGCCGAGGTCAGCCGTGAAAGCAATCGAACTGCGCGTCGTGCGAGACGGGAAACGACCTTCAGCTGCGGACACAAGCGCGCGGTAGAGGCCCTCAACCCCGTTCGCCTCGGCCAATGCCTCTAGCTCGTCACGGCTCAACGGTGGGAGCCTCTTGCTCCATGGGCGCGGCCCATCACCGCTGGGATCGATCAAGAACAGCCGCGCCAGGAACTCGCTTCCGTCAGGCGCGGTGAAGTAGTGGAAGGTCGCAGCGTTGATCCCCACTCCGTAGGTGTCCGATAGGTATCGGATGATCCTCTCCGAGCTGGCGTCGATCTCCGATGCGACGATCAAGAGCCTGTGGTTGTCATTGATGCTGTCTGGCAGAGACCTCCCGAATCGATTCTTGAAGGCCTGGTCCAGCGAGAGGTTCTTGCCCAGGTGCTCCTTCGCGATCGCCGCGACGTCCTCGCTGCTGAGATCCTTCACCCAGGAGGCGTAGTCCAACACCTGAGCCGTGACATCCCGGGGCGTCTTGTCGCGTTTTAGTTCGATAACGACGAGATCCCCCGCCTCGTCTATGCAGAGTAGGTCGATGATGCCGCCGGGATCGGTCTCGACCTGCCTTCCGATCACGAGCAGATCTGGGGCGAGAACCGAGATGTCCTTGGTGATCCAGTCCTCGATCCGGGACTCCAGATTCAGCTTGGATCGCGGGCAGTTCAGGAGGCCGTCGTCAGCGGCGATCTTCCATAGGCGGACTTCTTCAGGCATTGCAGGACTCCCCTAGCGAGACGCGTTCACTCCTGTTCGAAGAGCGTCGCACCTGGAATGGGACGCGTACCCGTCTCATGCGCAAGGCGCAGGATCTCGGGCCAACTCTGGACGAGACCGTTGTACGCCAGAGCCTCGGCCGCGCGCTTTTTGCGTTCGCTGATGATGTAGAGACGGTAGGCCAGCTCCCGGGCCGTCTCGGCCTTGGATCCCAGCTTCAGAACCAACTCGGCAGCAGCAGATTCGCCACCCTTGCCGAGAGCGCGGATCAAGTGATGCACCATCTCCCACGCTGTCAGGCGCGGATCCGTGGCTGGATCCCACTTCGGCGAGAGCTCGTCAGGCCGCAGGAGGCGAACCTTGCCGCCCTTTGAAACAACGATGCCCGCCTCGACCATGCCCGCGATGCTCGTCACCTTCGCCTTGGAAAGCGTTTCGGCCACTCCAAACTCCCCCTCGGTGAAACCCTGATGCTCGTACCAGGCGAGTGCCCACCGACTATCAGAGTCGAAGTCGCCTTCCTGCTCGGCCAGCGCCTCGTCGAGGGTCTGGTTGATGAGCGCAAGCGCCTCGCGGACGCTGAGGGGCTTGCCCTCGGCATCGAGTACCTTTGCATAGCAGGTATAGATCGCCATCCCCGGGCCAATAGCCGCCTGAGCAAGGTCAACGGGGGCGATGTTGCCGCGCTGGAGGTGGGCGAGCGCAGCGGGCAGCTCGTTCTTGAGGGCGGTGACAAACTCGCGGCGGGTGGCGGTAGACGCGGAGGCGGCGCGCGGACGACAGACGAGGATGATGCTGGAGGCGAGGGCGTTGGTGTCCCTCGCGACCATTCGCCCGGAACCCTCTGTTCGCATCGGCCAAGTGCCGCTGACCGCGAAGCCAGCACTGATAACAGCGTCGAGGAACGTTTCCCAGCCGGTGCTCGCGGTCCCGTCGGCGCTGTCACTCTCCGATTGCTTGAACGCATAGTAGATGGTGACCGGGAAGGCCGCGTGTGCCTGCTCGGCGAGGCGGTGCATCGCCTGCGTCATACCCTCAAGGAAGAACCTCTCCGCCTTCTCCTTGGTGAGGTGACGGTAAGGCGTGGCTACCAGTTCCTCGGCCTTGGGCACCGCGAGTGTTGCGAAGAGGTCGGGGAACACAGGCCGCAGGGAGCGACGCAGCCAGACGTAGAAGAAGTCCGAGAGGTCGGCGTAGCCGATGTTGTCGTAGTAGGGCGGGTCGGTAGAGACAACCTTCGCGACGCTGACGTTCTGCATTGCGGCGTCCATCTGCGTCGCGGTTGCGATTGTCCTGGAAGGGAACGCATCGATCGACATCGCACCCTTGTCGATGGCAATCGTGAAACTGCCTCCTGTATCGGCGAATGTGTTCGCTTCTGCAAAGTCCCACGTCATTGGAATCGCTTGCCGTGCGAACGTCTCGCGGAATGCGCCGCGATCGCTCATCCACGACGCGATCGACGACCCGATGTTGGTCATCTTCGATACGGCAAACGCCAGGTACACACTCACCGCTTCGGCGTAGGCGAGGGCAGCGATGCCGCCTTCGCGGAGGGGGGTGGGATCGTCGGGGAGGCTGGCGGGGAGGGCGTCGCGGCGGACGCGCTCCATCGCCTCGCCGACCAGGTCAGAGAAGGTGGTCAGGGCGACGAGTTGGCGCGGGGTAAAGAGGTCGCCGTAGGTCGTCAGGCCGTAAGGCGGGGTCCAGAG
>VGYV01000876.1 GCA_016872855.1 Planctomycetota bacterium | reverse complement strand
GCCGCCTCCTCGATGTGGGCCAACCCAGCGGCGTCAAGTCCCGCTGCCAGCACCCGTGCCTTCATCCATCACCTCGCATCTCACCCCCCTTCCTCTCAGGGAGGGGGCAGGGGGAGGGCGGGGCGCCGGTCCCCATCACGGAGTCCCACCCTCACCCTACCCTCTCCCTGGAAAGGAGAGGGGCTCAGAGGGGGCGTCGCCCATCACCTCATGGTAGACCCGCAACGTCCCTTCGACCATGCTCTCGGCGCTGAACTCGGCCTCCACGTGTCGGCGGCCCGCCTCGGCTAGGCGGCGGCCCAGCTCGCGGTCGCGGAGCAGCCGCACGATGGCGTCCGCCAGCGGCTCAGGCTCCTTCGGGGGCACGAGCAGCCCGGTTTCCTCGTGGCGGACTATCTCGGGCAGGCCGCCCGCCGCGGCCGCTACAACGGGCCGCTGCATCGCCAGAGCGTCGAGCACCGACGTGCACAGCCCCTCCAGGTGCGACGACATGACAAACACGTCGCACAGCGCCAGCCACTGCGGCACGTCCGTGCGGAAGCCAGTAAACGTCACGGCGTGCCCGATGTCAAGCTCCTTTGCCTGGGCCTCGAGCGCGCCCCGCAACTCGCCGTCGCCCACGATGAACAGCCTCGCCCTCGGCTCCGCCGCCAGCACGCGCGGCATGGCGGCCAGAAGGTAGCGTTGGCCCTTGTGGTCCGCCATTGCCGCCACGTTGGCGATCACCGGCGCGTCGGGCGCCACCCCGAACTCCTCCCGCAACTGCCCAGCCGTCACCCCCTCGAAGCGCGCCAGGTCAATCCCGCTGTGCACCACCGCCACCTTGTCCGCCGCTACCCCCCCGCCAATCAACACCTGCCGCACGGCCTGGGAGATGGCGATGTACCTGTCCACCCCGTGGCGGTACTTGAAGCCGCCCAGCATGCCGCCCGCGATGGGGAAGTCCACCCGCCGCGACACCACGGTCCGCCCCCGGCGGGCAAGCGCCGCCGCGGCGCAGCCCAGCGCGTGAGCATGCGAGGTGTGCATGTGCACGATGTCGAATCCGCCCCTCCGCAGGAGCCGCCGCAGCGCCAGCACCGCGCGGAAATCCGCCTCCCCCCGCATCCTCACCTCCGCCACGTCCAGCCCCGCCGTTCGCGCGCGCTCCGCCATCGGCGAGCCCGGCTGGCACGCCACCACCACCTCGTGGCCCCGGGCTTTCAGCCCCGTCGTCAGGTACAGCACCTGCTGTTCGCCCCCGCGCCACGTCCGCTCGCCGTCTATGTGCAGGGTCTTCAGCACGCGCGTCTACAACCTCTCGCAGGCGGCCTGGCGCGCGTTGATGGCCTTCAGCTTCGCCAGGTCGTACTTGAGCTGCCGGTCGTAGAAGACGATGCCGTTCTGCTCCTGCTCGATGTCGGTTAGCTGGGTGTAGCAGAAGCCGAAGAGGTGGGGGTTGTCGAGGAGAACGTCGGTGAGGGCTTTGTAGCGGGCGAAGAAGGTGTCGAGTGGGACGGTTTCGCCACCGTAGCCCCAGCCCTCGCCCACGTCGCGGCCGGTGTCAATGCGGATGCCGCCGTATTCGCTGACGAAGTATGGCTGGCTGCGGTAGGCGGAGCGGGGGTCCTCCTGGTTGTTGCTCCAGGGGTTGTCGGCGGTGTGGGCGAAGCGGGCGGCGAACTTGGCGGGGTCCTGGCAATAGTCGTGGCAGTCGTAGATGTCGGTTTCGGGATAGAGGTGGACGTAGCCGCTGGTGTCGAGGAAGGGGCGGGTGGGGTCAATGGTCTGGGTGACGGCGAGGAGTCGTTGGGCGGAGGCGTGGCATTCGTCCTTTCGGGTTTCATTGAGGGGGCACCAGCCGACGATGGCGGGGTGGTTGCGGTCGCGGACGAGGATGGAGCGCCACTCGTGGAGTGCGTGTGCGAGGGCTTCGTGTGATTCGCGGTTGAGCCCCCAGTCGGCGTATTCGCCCCAGACGAGGTATCCGAGGCGGTCGGCCCAGTAGAGGAAGCGGGGTTCGAAGACCTTCTGGTGGAGGCGGGCGCCGTTGAAGCCTGCGGCGATGGAGAGCTCGATGTCCTTGCGGAGGGCCTCTTCGCTGGGGGAGGTGTAGATGCCGTCGGGGTAGAAGCCCTGGTCGAGGACGAGTCGCTGGAAGATGGGCGTGCCGTTGATGAGGAAGCGGTGGCCGTCGAGTGCGAGGGAGCGGAGGGCGAAGTAGGAGCGAACGGTGTCCACGGGTTCGCCGTTGCGCTCGATGTCAATCGTGAGGTCGTAGAGGAAGGGCTTCGCGGGGTGCCAGGGGTTGATTTCGGAGAGTTCGAGCATGCCGAGGGTGGAACGCCAGTTTGCGCCGACGGCTTCCTCGCCAAGGATTTCGTCGCCGACGATTGCGGTGAGACGGACTTCGATGCCGTGGGTGGGGCCTGCGATGTCGGCGTTGAAGAAGACGCGGCCGGTGTCGAGGTCGGGGTAGAGGGCGAGGCCGCGGAGATAGGTCTGGCCGACGGCCTCCAGCCAGACGGTTTGCCAGATGCCCGTGGTGCGGGTGTAGAGGCAGCCATGGCTCTTGAGTTCGGGGCACTGCTTGCCGCGAGCCTGGAGGCCGCTGGCCGTGCGGTCGGCGACGTGGAGGACGAGTTCGTTCTCGCCGGGCCGGGCGGCGCTGGTGATGTCGAAGGTGAAGGGGGAGTAGCCGCCGCGGTGCTCGCCGAGGAGGGAGCCGTTGAGCCAGACGCGCGCGCACCAGTCCACGGCGCCGAAGTGGAGAAGAAGGCGCTTTCCCTGCTTGGAGGTGGGGACGTCGAAGGTGCGGCGATACCAGACGTGTTCCATGAAGTCGGTGTGGCTGAGGCCGGAGAGGGAGCTCTCGGGGCAGAAGGGGACGAGGATGGCTTGCGACAGGGGGTGGCCGGTGGTGAGGCCGCGGGATTCGCCGTCGCCCTTCTCGTCAATCTCGAACTGCCAGGGGCCGTTGAGATTGAGCCATTCGTCGCGCTCGAAGTCGGGGCGGGG
>VGYV01000875.1 GCA_016872855.1 Planctomycetota bacterium | reverse complement strand
CCAGCGCGTCGCGCAACATCCTATCGTGGCCGTGGTAGTTAACGGGGACGTGATAGACGGCTCCCAGGGCGCGCAACGGGGGACCGAGCTGGCCCTGCCGATGCTGGTGGACCAAGCTCTCGCGGCGGAGGCGTGCCTGTGCAGCCTGAAGGACAGCCTGAAAGGTAAGCCAGCTTGGTACTTCACCCAGGGGTGCGTCACGCCGGGGAACCGCGTTCTTCGAGATGACATGACCTGGACGCCGGCAGAGAAACTCCTGCCCGGCGATGGCATCATGGCCTTCGACAAGTTCACGGACGGCACGATCGGGTCACAACGACGTTGGCAGCGGGCGATAGTTACGGCTGCCGTTCGGCACGTGAAAGACGTGGCGGAGGTCAAGTTCTCGGATGGTACAACGATTACAGCAACCCTTGACCACCCCTGGCTTTGTTGCCAAGACAACCACGGGAGACGGCGGTACACGTGGATTCGCACGCAGCAGTTGGCTGCGGGGCAAAAAATACGGCGACTCCTCCAGCCCTGGGCCGTTGATCGTTCCTATGATGCGGGCTGGCTGGCCGGATTCTTTGATGGGGAAGGAACGATTCAGGGGTGTGGCCTCATAGAACTCGGACAGAATCCGGGGCCAGCACTGGACCGGGCGACCAGCCTACTCTCGTCGCTTGGTTTTCGGTTTTCGCTCTACGAGAACGAAAGAGACAAACTGAGAACCGTTCACCTTTTGGGTGGCACGGGGGAATCCCTTCGGTTCCTCGGAATGGTCAGGCCGGGGCGGTTGTTGAATGACGCGCGCGAGCTGCGATGCGGCATCCCGCGGGGAAATTGTCAGCCCACGCTGGAGGTTCTTTCGGTTACGCCGCGCGGCCCCGACGAGATTGTTGGCCTTAGCACCTCGGCGCACACATACATTGCAGAGGGTTTCGGACACGCGAACACCGAATACCACGACAGTCGCGCCGGCCGGGAAGTCGAGGCGGTGGCGCGGGCGATGGGCGGGCGGGCCTACGTCGGGGCAGGGACGGGGCGCTACTCGCGCGAGGCGCTGGACCTCGACGTGGACGGGGTGGTGCTGAACTTCGCGCATCACATCTCGGCCAGCGGTGGCCTCTACCGGGCCACGGCCCCGGACAGGGAGGGTGTCTGGTCTGCCTTGGGCGGGAAAGAGGGCAAGGTGCCCCGTGCCGACGTGGTGGTGCGGTCGCACGTGCATTGCTTCACCCACGTGGAGCACCCGTCCAAGCACGTCATCGTTACCCCCTGCTGGCAGTTACAGACGCGGTTCATGCGCCGGAAGTCATACTACCGCATGGTGCCGGACATCGGCGCCGTGCTGTTGTGGATCGACGGCGCGGCCAAGAAGAAAGGAGAAGATCCGGTGGTGGTGCAGAAGTACCTCTATCCGCTTCCGCCACTCAAGCCGGTGAAGTTATGACCGAAGAATTTCCGGTGGAACTCACACAGACCGTTCCCACGGTCAACGCGCAGGTGACCATCAAGTACAAGTTGGCCGACAGCGGCCAGCGCGAGGAGTTCGACGGCGGGGCTGTGCGGGACGTGCGAAGTGGGAAGGGCCGCTACGATCTACTCAGCCCGCACGCCTTGGGGCGGCTCGCGGCGGTCTACGAGAAGGGCGCGGCCAAGTACGCGGCGCGCAACTGGGAGAAGGGCATCCCGGTTTCACGCTGCCTCGATTCGGCCCTGCGGCACATCTTCCAGTACCTCGCGGGCGCGAAGGACGAGGACCACTTGGCGCAAGCAGACTGGAATCTCCAGGCCGTGATGCACTTCGAGGAGACGCGCCCGGACCTCCAGGACATTCCCACGAGGATGGCATGACCCGCCCGCCTGTACTCTACTTGGCCGGGCCGTACCGCTCGAAGGACGGGATATGGGGCGTTCGCCAGAACATCGCCCGCGCCATAGAGGTAGCCCGCGAGCTCTGGCTGATGGGCTACGCGGTGATCTGCCCGCACAGCAACACGGCCTTCATGGACGGTGGCGACGCTTGGAGCGGGGGCGATACCGCGCGGGTCTTCCTGGAGGGTGACCTGGAGTTGGTGCGGCGCTCCGATCTGATGGTGCTCCTGCCGGGCTGGGAGACCTCGCGGGGCGTGGCCGGCGAGAAGGCGCTGGCCGAGGAGCTGGATCTGCCGGTCTTCGTCTGGCCCCGCGACCGGGCCTTGCTGGAGAACCACGAGATTCCCACCAGGGAGATGATGCCGTGAAGAAACCCGCCCCCCCCGCCGACCTGTGGGCGAAGCTCGATGCGGTCGAGGCGCAGACCTTCGGCGCGGAGACGCCGGGCGTGCCGGATAACGCCTTCACGGTGGATGACTACTGCGAGCACCGTGGCGGGATGAACCGCGAAACCGCCAGGGGGCGCCTCTCCAGGCTCGTGGGGAAGGGTGCGCTCAAAGCGGGGAAGCGGCTGGGCCATGTTTCTGACGGTAGGCGGGTGCTGAAGACGGTCTATTGGGTGCCGTAGCGTAGCAGAAAACGAGCGGCCCCGAGGCAATTATCACCCCGAGGGGGTGCGCAGTGTCGTTCCTTGCCTTTTTCCTTCAGACAGTCCCTCCCGAAGTCGCCCCAGTCAGCGCCGTTGGTCTAGCCGGGCTGTTGTTCTACTTTTACCGCACCGACCGAAAGCACTCCGAGGAAAGGTACGCGGAGTTGGCGAAGGACTTCCGCGAACTGATCCAGCACAACACGGCGGCTCTGGTGGGTCTGAAAGACAGCCTGAACGGGAGGAAGTGAGTGGGCCTGTGGGTCGAGAGTCCGTTCCCGGAGTACGCCGTACCGAGGATTTGGGTCTGGACCGAGCAGTTCCGTCGGCGGGTGGCGGACGACTTCGGGCCGAAGACGTTGGACGAGTTCGTGGCGGACTGGCAGGCGAGCCGGGACCGCGGACGGCGGACGTGGGCGGTCTACCGGGACGGTGAGTTGGGCGGCCTGGTGACGTTTGATCCGTGGTCACCAATGGTTGGTACGACGCACTGTTTG
>VGYV01000874.1 GCA_016872855.1 Planctomycetota bacterium | reverse complement strand
TCCGTCAAGTCGACGCGGTACTTCTTGTTCATTCGCTCCTCCTGCGGAAGATGGCTCCCCACAGGAGGAATATACTCCACGTAACCTATCATGTCAAGATTGACACAGTACTAGGGAAGCTAGGGAAGCTGGCACATATGGTGGCGCGATGGCCGGCGGCATACAATAGGCAGGGGGCGCGCGACTGGCAGGCTCTGCCGAGTCTGCCGACTCGACAGGCTGTGGTCTGAGCCGAGTATGGCCCCCAACTCTGGTAGCCACTTCGATCCCCGTCTTCTCGTGCTCGTCGTCCTCGTCGTCGTCGTCGAGTCCGCAGGCTTTCCCCCTCCGCATTCGACGACGAGGACGACGACGACAACGACGACGATTCGGGAAGCCCGCTGGCGCCAGGACTGGGGGCCATACCCGTCTGCGCCGGAGGCAGCTCCAAGGGGTGGGGTTTGAGGAGCCCTGACCGTTGGGGATTGTGGGCAGACTGCGGCGTTCACTGGCGGAGATAGCGGCTGACCGCGGCGGCGGCCTCGCGGCCGAGGAGGATGGCGCGGACGACGAGGGAGGCGCCGAGGACGCTGTCGCCGGCGGCGAAGACGCCTGGGGCCGCGGTCATGTAGCTGGCGTCCACCCTCAAGGCGCCGCGGTCGGTGACTTCGAGGCCGAAGTGCTCGATGAGGGGGCCGTGCTCGACGCGGGTGAAGCCCATAGCGAGGAGGGCAAGGTCGGCCTGAAGCTTGAACTCGGAGCCGGGGATTTCCTTGAACGTGGCTCGGCCCGCGGCGTCGGGGGCGGCCCATTCGAGCCTGACGCAGCGGAGTCCCTTGAGGCGCCCCTCCGCGCCAATGAACTCCTTTGTGCCGATGCTCCAGAGGCGCTCGCAGCCCTCCTCGTGCGAACTCGATGAGCGAAGGGTGCGGGGCCAGGTGGGCCAGGGGTTGTCGGGCGGGCGGTCCCTGGGCGGCTCGGGGAGGAGTTCGATCTGGACGATCTCCTTCGCGCCCTGGCGTCGCGCCGTGCCGATGCAGTCGGCCCCCGTGTCGCCTCCGCCGATGACGATGACGTTCTTGCCTGCGGCGGAGATGGCATCGTCGGCGCGGAAAAAGACTCCAGGAGTCTTTTCCGCGGAGCGCCCGCAGGGTCCTTCGGAGAAAAGACTCCTGGAGTCTTTTTCCGCGTTGCGGCGGTTCTGCTGAGTGAGGAAACGCATGGCGAAGTGGATGCCGTCGAGTTCGCGGCCGGGGAGCTTGAGGTCGCGTGGGACACGTGCGCCGGCGGCGATGAGGAGGGCGTCGAAGGTGCGGCGGAGGTAGCGGGGCGAGATGTCCACGCCGGCCTCGACGTTGGTCTCGAAGACGACGCCCTCGGCCTTCATCTGTTCGAGGCGGCGGTCAATCACCCACTTTTCGAGCTTGAAGTCGGGGATGCCATAGCGGAGGATTCCGCCGACGCGGTCGGCCTTCTCGAAGACCACCACCTCGTGGCCCTGGCGGGCGAGCTGCTGTGCGGCGGCGAGGCCGGTGGGGCCGGAGCCGATGATGGCGACCTTCCTGCCTGTCCTGAAGGGGGCAGGCTCGGGCTGGACCCAGCCGCGCTCGAAGCCGCGCTCGATGATCTGGAGTTCGATTTGCTTGATGGAGACGGCCGGCTGGTTGATGGCGAGCGTGCAGGCGGCCTCGCAGGGGGCGGGGCAGACGCGGCCCGTGACCTCGGGGAGGTTGTTGGCCGAGTGCAGGAGGTCGAGCGCCCGCTGCCACTGGCGCTTGTAGACCATGTCGTTGAAGTCGGGTATGAGGTTCCTCACGGGGCAGCCGAAGGAGTGGCAGAAGGGCACCCCGCAGTCCATGCACCGGGCGGCCTGGGTCTCCAGGGCGCGAACGGGCAGGCGCTCCTCGATCTCCTGGTAGTCGTGGACCCGCTCGGCCACGGGGCGCTTGGGTGGGTCTTGACGCTCGTATTGTATGAAGCCGGTTGGCCTACCCATTGGGTGTCCGATCAAGAGAAGAAAGGAAAAAGGCAAAAGGGAAAAGGCAAAAGGCAAAAGTGCGAAGCCAGAGCCAAGGTCAACGACCTCTGCGGCCTCCGGCCTTTCGTCTTTCCATTTTTGCCTTTTGCCTTCTCACTTTTGCCTTTTGCCTTCTGTCCTATGCATGATACACCTCCTCGGTCGCCGACAGGGTTTCGCGTTCCGTGTCCTCTTCGAGGCGCATGCGTTCGAGGACGCGGCGGTAGTCAATGGGCATGACCTTGGCGAAGAGGGGGAGGCAGGCCTCCCAGTTGTCGAGGATGCGTTTAGCGCGTGGGCTGCCGGTGAGCTTGAGGTGGGCCTCCAGCAGGCTGCCCAACTCGCCCTTGTCGGCGGCGGTCCACACGCTCTCGATGTCCACCATGTCCAGGTTGCAGCGGGTGTCGAAGAGCCCGGTGTCGTTGTAGACGTAGGCGACGCCGCCTGACATGCCGGCGGCGAAGTTGACGCCTGTGGGGCCGAGGACGACGACGGTTCCGCCAGTCATGTACTCGCAGCCGTGGTCGCCGACGCCTTCCACGACCGCTCGGGCGCCGCTGTTGCGGATGGCGAAGCGTTCGCCTGCGATGCCGTGGATGTAAACCTCGCCGCGCGTGGCGCCATAGAGGCACACGTTGCCGACGATGATGTTCTCGCCTGGGGCGAAGGTGGCTTCCGCGGGCGGCACGACGATGATGTGGCCGCCCGAGAGGCCCTTGGCCAGATAGTCGTTGGCGTCGCCCTCCACGCGGATGGTGACGCCTGGTGCGAGGAAAGCGCCCAGGCTCTGGCCGGCCGAGCCCTTCAGGTGGATGGCGATGGTGTCCTTCGGCAGGCCCCGCGAGCCGTAGCGGCGGGTGATCTCGCCGCTGAGCATGGCGCCGATGGTGCGGTGGACGTTTCGGACGGGGAGTTCGATGGTCACGGGCTTCTTGGTCTTGAGGGCGGGCGCAGCCAGACGGAGGAGTTCGTTGTCGAGGTGCGCTTCCAGCTCGTGGTCCTGCTTG
>VGYV01000873.1 GCA_016872855.1 Planctomycetota bacterium | reverse complement strand
CGGGCTTCAGCCCGTACGCCCAGATACGGCCTGAAGGCCGCACTCCAAACGGGACTCTCCCTTCGGGCACCGTGCCTGAGGTGCTACATGATTTGTGGCCAGAGTAGTATATGGCCCCCGCCGCCTCATCTTGTCAAGGCGGCACAGCGAGGACGAGAGCGGAGGAGTCTACTTGGCCGGCCTTGGACCGGGGCCGGGCGGCGGGCCTTTGGGCGCCTCGTCTTCGGTGATGAAGCCGTCCTTGTTGCGGTCGAAGCGGTCGAAGTGCTCGGGCGGGCCGCCGAATTCCTCCCGCGAGACCTTGCCGTCGCCGTTCTTGTCTTCCCGCTGAATCCAGGGGCTTCGTGCTTGCGCAGTCTTCTCCACAGGCGGCCCCTCGGTTCGGAGCGTGACTCCGCCGCCGCGGACGCAGCGCACGTAGTTGTGGATGCGGATGACGTCGCCTTGGGGGCCGCGGCCGCGTGGGAACTCGGCCGGGTCGCCGGCCTTCGGGTCGCTGCGCTGGGAGCCTGCGCCGTGGACGTCGCGCAGTGTGTGCTCGCCGCTTCGCGGGTCGGGCATCCAGCCGAGCGAGCGCCCGAAGGCGACATAGGCGGCGCGGGAAACGTCGTGGACGCCGGCGTGGGTTGTGCTGCTCCAGTAGCAGGGGAAGTCGGGCTTGCCGCCCTCGTTCTTGATTGGGGTGCACTTGAACAGCGGGCTGATGGCCGCCGATTGCGCCGTGTCGGGCGAGCGGGTGTAGTCCACGATGCTTTGGAGTTCCTTGGCGTTGGGCAGCCGCCAGTCGTGGTGGCCGGCGAGGGTGAGGCCCGCGGCGTAGGCGAGGGCGTCCCGCCACGCCATCCCCTTGCCGCTGTCGGCCCGCTGCCAGACCAGGCCGGTGGCACGGTCGGTGATCGTGCCGTCGCCGTTGTCCACAAAGTCGTTCCTGCCGTAGAGCGGGTTGCCGCGGACGTAGAGGACGTAGTAGCCCTTCTCGCCCCCGCGTCGAGTGGGTCCGGCGGGATAGCCCTTGATGCGCCCGTCGGCGAAGTTCACTCCGAACATCGCGTTCGGGTCGGCGACATACGTGGTTGAGGATGCCCATTGCGAATCAATGATCCGCTCGCCCTTCTGGGGATCGCCATACTTGAAGACGAAGGCGGCGGAGTCAATGAACGGCTTCAGGCTGTCCGTATTGGCGCTGCGGGGGTCGGGGTCGGTGCCCGTGAAGAGGACCAGCGAGTACAGTTCCTTGATCGTGGGCAGCCGCCAGTCGTCGTGGCCCCCGAGCCTGCACCTCGATGCCCCTGCGACTGCCTGGCTGAAGGTCATCTTCTCGCCGGGCCTCTTCTGCCACATCAGGCCGGTCACAAGGTCGGAGATGGTGCCGTCGCCGTTGTCCTTGTATTGCGGCGGGTTGGCGACGTATTGGGCGTCCTGGCCGTACAATGGCTGGCCGGGCTTCGGGCAGGCAATTTCACGGTCGGTGCCGTAGCAGCGGGCCTGCCCCGTGTCCACGATTGGGTAGGGCACCCGCCCCGTTTCCTGCGCCGATACTGCGGCGGCGGGCGTGAGCGCGGCGGCCAGGGCCATGAGGAAAGGCGCCTTCACGGGGGTCTCCAGCATACGAGGGAATCGAGGACGAGGACGAGGGACGAGGACGAGGACGATTGGGGGAAGCGAGCGGGAATCAGTATTCGGTTTCGGAGCTTTCGAGGACGCCAGCCATGCGGGTGAGGTCGTCGAGGACGACGCCTGTGCCCCGGGCGACGCAGGTGAGGGGGTCGTCGGCGATGACGACGCGGAGGCCGGTCTCGCGGGCGATGGCCTTGTCAATCCCACGGAGGAGTGCGCCGCCGCCGGTGAGGACCATGCCGCGGTCGAAGATGTCGGCGGCCAGTTCGGGCGGGGTCTGCTCGAGGCAGAGGCGGATGGCTTCGATGATGGCGTTGACGGGCTCGCGCATGGCCTCGCGGACCTCCTCGGAGGAGATGATCTCGCGGCGGGGCAGGCCGGTGATGAAGTCGCGGCCCTTGGCCTCGAGCGTCAGCTCCGCGTCGAGGGGGAAGGCGGAGCCGATCTTGATCTTGGTGTCCTCGGCCATGCGGGGGCCGATGTCCATGTTGTACGTGCGCTTCATGTGCTGGATGATCGCCTCATCCATCTTGTCGCCTGCGACGCGGAGGGACTGGCTGGTGACGACGCCGCCGAGGGAGATGACGGCGACCTCGGTGGTGCCGCCGCCGATGTCCACGACCATGTTGCCGGTAGGCTCAGTGACGGGCATTCCAGCGCCGATGCCGGCGGCCTTGGGTTCGTCAATGAGGTAGACCTTTCGGGCGCCGGCGCGCTCGGCGGAGGCATAGACGGCGCGGCGCTCGACGTCGGTGATGCCGTGTGGGACGGCGATGACGAGGCGGGGGCGGTAGCCCCAGCGGCGGTTGTGGACCTTGTTGATGAAGTAGCGGAGCATCTTCTCGGTGACGTCGAAGTTGGCGATGACGCCGTTCTTCATCGGGCGGATGGCCTCGATGGAGCCGGGGGTGCGGCCGAGCATGGCCTTGGCCATCTCACCGACGGCGTTGCCGTTGAGGAGGACCTTGTTGGTGCCCTTCTTGACGGCGACGACGGAGGGCTCCATGAGGACAATGCCCTTGCCGCGCAGGCACACGAGGGTGTTGGCGGTGCCGAGGTCAATGCCCATGTCTACGGAGAAGAAGCTCAGGAGGCGGTCAATAATGTACATGCGGGCCGTGCCCTCTGGGTGCGGGGAGCGGCTGTGGGTGGAGGCGCGTGGACGGGGCTACTTCTCTTCTTCCTCCGCCTTCTTGGCGGGTGGTGCCTTCTCGGCCGGGGCCTTCTCGGCGGGCGCCTTCTCGTCGGGGGCCTTTTCGGCTGGGGCCTTCTCGGCCGGAGCCTTCTCGTCAGGAGCCTTCTCAGCAGGCGCTTTCTCGTCAGGGGCCTTCTCGGCGGGCGCCTTTTCGGCCGGGGCCTTTTCGTCAGGAGCCTTCTCAGCAGGCGCCTTCTCGTCCGGCGCCTTGACGTCTGGGGCC
>VGYV01000872.1 GCA_016872855.1 Planctomycetota bacterium | reverse complement strand
TAGCACCTCAGGCACGGTGCCCGAAGGGAGAGTCCTGTTTGGAGTGCGGCCTTCAGGCCGTATCTGGGCGTACGGGCTGAAGCCCGCACTCCGAACGCGCGCTACGTGATTTGTGGCCAGAGTAGTAGCGTTCCCGCCCTTCGCGCACGATCTCGACGATCTCGCTCGCCGAGATGCCCGCCTTGACCCCTCCGACATCGAGAGGGGACCGGCGCTTCCTGACCGGCTTGATGACGAAGAGCGAGCCATCCTTCCGCCTGATTACAGCCTGGCCTTCCGTCTTGGCCTTGTCGAGGACCGAGGCGAGGCTGCGTCTTGCCTGTGAGTAGGTGTACAACCTCATCGTTTCACCTCCCGGCGATCTTGTAGCGATGGACGGCGTAAGGGGCGAAGTCGTCGGTGAACGCCCCGCCCTTGACGGGGATGGTGCGGCCCTCGAAGAGCACCTCGGCCTGAGCGTCGCCAATGCCTTTGAGGGTGATCGTGGCCTTCTCGGGCTTGCGGTACATGTTGACGGCGAAGACGTAGGTCGCGCCCTCGTGCCGCTTCACCAGCACGTCAACTCGGCTGCCCATCGAGGGCTTCACCGCCGCAGCGTCGGGAATGGTGGGGCTGTTGAGGACGGCGGCGAGCTTGTGGACCTCGGCGTTGACGGGCGCCAGCGCTGCCTGCATCTCGGGGGAGATGGCCGACACGCTCGGCTGCGGCCCCGCCCACGAGTGGCAGAAGAAGCCATAGCCGTCGGCGCCGTGGACGATGGCCATCCATATCTGTGTCTTCACCTCCTCGGGCGTCGGGGCGCGGCCCTCGCCCTTGCTGATCTTGTTGGCCTCAATCCAGCACCAGACCTTCTTCTCCGGCCCCGCCCACTTTCGCAGCCGATCAATGCCCTTCGCCACGAGGTGCAGGCGGTCGGGGCCGTCGGGCTGGATGCTGTTGCAGGGATAGACGTCGTAGGAGACGATGTCGCAGGCCTTCGGGTAGTCGGCGTACTGCTCGTCGGTGGCGCCGCGGCCGACGAAGCGCTCGTTGGCCACGCCGCAGCCGAGGTTGAGGTAGACGCGGTGGGCCGCGTCGTCGCGGCGGATGCGGGCGAGGTCGCTCAACAGGTCGGCGGGCGTGCGGCCCACCTGGCCCGTGGCCTGGTTCACATTGTCCGGCTCGTCGCCGAACATCCAGCCGATGAAAGCAGGGTGCTCGAAGAGCTTCTCCTCGACGTATTGCTTCTTGTAGGGGCAGATGGCGTACATCCCCTGCTTCTGAATCGCGTCGAGGAACTCGCGGTCCTTCGGCCGCGGATAGGAGTCCACGCCGCCGACATAGACGTTGACGCCCATCGCCTTGTACTTCTCGGCCGGCCCCGCCGGCTGGAGCCACACGCTCACGGGGAAGAAGCTTGGGTCGTCGAGCACGGTCTTCGCGAACCTCCCCGGCGGAATCTTCGACACGTCCACCGGCTCCTCCTTTTTCGCCGGGGCGGCCAGCAGATAGGTCTCCTGGATGCTCTCCCTGTCGCCGACGACAATATGGGTGTGGAATCTGTCCCCTTCGCTCAGAGGCGTGTGCACAGCTCGCCAGGGGATTGGCCTGTACTTGCCGGGGGCGAGCGATCCATTGAATACTGGGAACGTCTTATCCTTGTCGGAATACACCATCAACGTGTACTTCAGTTCCTTCTCTCCTCGGTTGCGGTAGCCGAGCCCGTCGACAACAAGGTCGTGCTCGCCGAAGACGAGGTCGGGGTATTCGCGTGGGCGGTTGAAGCCGCCCTGGAAGCTGGAGACCTCGGGCGGGTCGGAGTGCTTCTCGCGGTTGAAGCCGAGCGCCCAGACGCTCTGGGGCGTGATGGGATGGCCGAAGGCGGCGATGGGCACGGATAGCTCCATCGTCCAGGCAGACACTGTGGGCGGCGTGTCCCCAGTTGTGGGCGGCGTGTCCTTTGTGGGCGGCGTGTCCCCACGCCGCGTATCGCGGGACGGGGACGTCCCGCCCACAGTTGCGGAGGCCCCGCCCACAGGTTCTCTGCCGGTCGCGGCGAGGAGCTTCACGTCCTTGCCGCGGGTCGGCTCGCCCCATTCGTCGGGCACCCAGGTCGAGCCATGCGTCCGCCCGTCGCACGTGACGATCAGGTGGGCGTAGAACAGCTCCTTCTTCTCGGGCACGACGAACAGCTCGACGCAGTCGTTCTTCCAGAGCGCCCGCCCCTCGAAGGCGGTGACGAGGCCGGCCAGGTTGTCATCGAAGCAGCGCGCCGCGAAGTAGAAGTTCGTTGCATCGCGGCAGAGCCAGCCCTCGGTCTGGTAGCGGACGGCCTTGTTTCGGAAGCCGAAGTGGCGGAGTGGCTGGGCCTTCTGCCATACCGCGTCGTCCAGCTTCCCATCAATCTTCGGCCCCGCCTCCACCAGCGGCGCCACCAGCACGCTCGACTGGCGGACGGGAACCAGGGCATCCTCCGCAACCGCATTCGCCGTGAGAAGCGAGGCCAGAAGGTAAGCACTTGCGGGAGGCTTCATTCGTGTTCTCCTGTGGCAGATGGCCAACGCGCAGGAAAGCACCCTCACCCCATCCCTCTCCCCAAGGGAGAGGGGGGATGCGTGGCTAGTGGACCGGGGGCCACCTGTTCCCTCTCCCCTGGGGAGAGGGGTAGGGTGAGGGTGCTTTGCCCCGGGGATAGGGATGAGCCTCACGGCCCAGCCACTCCACCGATTCGGGCACGGGACTTCTTCGTCGCCAGAATCTCCTTGTTGGCATAGAGGTCTGCTTGGATGATCAGTTCGCGTTCCAGCTCGGGTTCAGTAAGGGTGTCGCCGCCCTTGGCCTCGCCCGGGGCCTTGGGCGCGGCGAGGGTGAGGCGGGCCGCGCCCGTGCCGAGCCAGGGGATCAACTCCGCCGTGCCCAGAGGCGTCGTCGGCGCCTTGGCGTCGAAGACCGTGAACTTGACATTCGTTACCTTCTCCCAGTCCCTGAACTCGGCCATGTGAATGCCCACGGCCAGCTCGCCGAGCTTCTCGCCCCAGGCCCGGATGTCGAAGCCCT
>VGYV01000871.1 GCA_016872855.1 Planctomycetota bacterium | reverse complement strand
CCGCGCGCACGAGATGTCCTGGACGCCCGACGGGCGGCTCCTCGCGCGCGGCTACGCGCCGCGCAGCACCAAGGACGTCGAGGCCCTGACCTTCAGCCCCACCCAGCACGGCGACCGCGCCGTCTGCACCCTCTTGGAGCGCGACGGCCGCGTCGTCGGCGAGCTGGCCACGCGCGGCATCGAGTGCGTGCCCTCGCCCGATGGCAAGCGCTTCCTCCTGACCCAGGAGCTTGCGGGCCGGAACAACTACCACTGCCTCAAGAAGCTCGTGGTCGAGGCCACGTGGGGCAAGCCCGTCACCATCCTGCCGCCCATCGCCGAGTGGCCGGGGCGACTCGTGGGCTTCCGATACGGCGCCCGATGGCTCGCCCCTGACCGCTTCCGCGTCGCCGTGGTGGACATGGATGCGAAGGAGGCCGCGCAAGCCCCGCCTGGGCTATGGCTGAACGTGACGCCCGACTGGTATGACTACGACCTGGCCAAGGGCGCCTGGCAGAAGCTGGCCGGCGAGGCCCTGGAAGACGCCCAAGCCGAGCGCTATCCTCTCGCCGGCGACGGCGAGGTGCTCGTGAAACCCGGCCGCATTGACACATTTGTGGCCGGCAAGCGCCTGACCCTCGCCTGGTCCGAGGCAAAGGAGCTGCACATCACCGTCCGCGCCGCCTCGCCCGACGGCGCGCGGCTCTTCGTCAACGTCGAGGTGCCCCAGATCGGCAAAGGCGGCCAGGGCTTCGGCGGCAGGGACGGCGCGCCCGGCGCCGCGCCCGGCGGCGCACCGCAGCCCCCCGCCGTCGAGACCGGCTACTACGCCCTCGACCTCGCCAGGGGCACCAAGACCCGCGTCGCGGTCAAGCCCGAGGCCATCTGGAACTTCAACTACTCCGTGTGCAGTTTCCTTGAGGACGGCACACTGCTGATCATCCCGGACGACGCTCCCGCCGCGGCGCTCGACGAGGCGAAGGGCACCCTCGCGCCCCTTGCCGTGCCCGGCTACCCGTGGGCAAAGTTCATCATCACCAAGTGGGCCACGCCCGCCCGCGACAGCTACGGCCGCGGCCAAGCCGTGGGCGGCACCCGCGTGGCCGTCCTCGCGCGGCAAGGGCGGTTCGTGAAGACGCCTCACGCCCTCGCCGTGCTTCGCGGGAAGGCGGCGGCTGGCTGCCTCGCCGTGCCCCAGGGCTTTCCCCTGGGCGAGCGCAGCTTCCTCCACTGGGCGCCCGACGGCTCGGCCCTCCTCGTCACGGGCGACGACGGCACCAAGCTCTGGCTCACCCGCGCAGTTCCCGGCGGGCATCTGTGAGCGACCCTATCCCCGGAGGGATGAATGGAGGAATGGATGGTTGGATGGCTGCCCGCCACCCATCCATTCATCCGACCATCCAACCATCCCCTCTGATCGTCAATCAAGGCTGTTGTGGGATCTATGGCCTCTTCGCACCGGCGCGGGCGAGGAGGCGGATTCGAGCATTCTGCATCAGTGGCCTCCTTGGCGGGCCTCACCTGATCGCACTCAGCGATGTCGTAGAGGAGCGCCAGGGCGTTGGCGGTCACGGATGGCGGCGCGTCGGGCACGGCGGAGGGCGGGTGTTCGCCGAACGCCTGGTGCTTCTCGCTCCAGAACGTGTCGCGGATGGCGGCGGCGAGGCGGTCGGCCCGCTCACGCCACCGCCGGGCCTCGTCTGTCTCGCCCACGAGGTCGAGCACACGGGCGCCATCCGCGAACGCGCGCTGGATGAAGCACGAGAATGGCCGTGAAGTCGAGCACTGGCCGCCCGAGCACCTCGCCGCCGAAGTCGAAGAGCAACGCGAAGCAGGAAGGCTCTGACCTCTCCCTTGGGGAGAGGTCGCCCGCCGGAGGCGGGCGGGTGAGGGTGCCTTCGCCCGCCCGCGCGGAGAGCCAAGCACCCTCACCCCGCGCCCACGCAGGAGCGTGGGCACCCGCTCCCCGAGGGAGAGGGAGGTCGCTCTTCTCCTCTTCCAGGCGCTCGAAGGTCCTCCATGCCCTCTCGCGGCGGGGCGTGTCGGCCTTCGTCTCACGCGGCCAGGGCTTCCATGGCCTCAGGGCCTCGGGCAGATCGTCGGGCGAGGCGATGGGCCACGGCACGCGGTCGGCTTCGTCGGCGAGGGCGTCCTCCCACAGCCCGCCGATGAGGAACGTGTGGGGCGAGCCAAGCTGCCGCTGTGCGCTCAGCTCCAGCCCCGCCTCGTCGGTCGCAATGGGCACCACGTTGCCCGCGTCGTCGCGCGCCTCGCCCCAGGCGATGAGGCCGCCCACGCTCGGCTCCGAGTGGAACGTCACCCCCCCCGTGCTGTTGACGACGATGGCGATGGCGTTCCGCCCCCTCCCCTCCGCGTCCACCCAGATGAACCTCGCATCCGCCATAGAAGCACTCTCCGAAGAGTCCCTGCGATGGGTCGTGGGGCGATGGTACACGGGCGCGTGGGCACAGTCAAGGCGGCGAGGTCATGACACTCCCCCAGTTTCGCAGAGGGCGTCTTTCAGGCTCCTAAGCCCCGTCAGGGGCGGCAGGGGGTAGCCACGGGCGTAAGCCCGTGGACGGCGCGGCCCACGGCCCAGCCCCCGCAGGGGGCGGCAGAGCGGGGCGGGTCCACGGCTTCTGCCGCCCCCTGCGGGGGCTGGGCCTCTTGTACGCCAGAACCCACGGCTCACGCCGTGGGCTACCCCCTGCCGCCCGCCCCTGGGCGGGCTGAATGCGCCCCTCTGCACAAACTCGGGGCGTGTCAAGGCGAGGTCCCTGTTGAAATGGGCGGATCGACGAGGTAGAATGAGCGTGGCTCCCGCCCCTCACCCGCCGGGCGCCCGTTGCCGGCAACGGGCGCCCGCCCGGGGAGCGAAGGCCAACACCCGCCTCGGAGGGCCGCCAATGGGAACCCCCGAATCCCGTTGGGCATCGTCTCCGCCCCGTTCTCTTGTGCTTGCTAAATGGCTTTCAGCGATTCGGCTCATTGGGGCGAAGACCGCCTGAAGGCGGGACTCCAAACGAGCCGCGCTCCCGGTTCGGAGTCCTGCCTTTAGGC